>DATHPY010000264.1:0-3290 GCA_035483315.1 Puia sp.
TTTTTTAAAATACTAATTAAATAAACCAGCAGCCAGTCATCTGGATTTTAATAATCTTATGCATCAGTTGGTCACTCAATATTGTGACAACCTAAAGGCCAATAATTTTAAATGGTCTTCTCTCAGTGATAAACAATTGAAAATCGCAGTTGAGAATGATTCTATTTTTTTGTTGCAACAAAAGACAGTTTTGTAACAAAGATGAATGATGCTGATGGCAACTATTATGCTGTTAAATATTTCTTTCAAAACCAAAGAAGGGCAAGCGAACATTATGAAGCATTAACCCAAAAAAATTACCGGTATCAACCCAATATTTTACTACTCCTTTTTTATTATGCAAATGAATTGATTTTTGACGACAAGATTCATAATACGCTATCTGTAAGCGTTGTTATTACACGTCGGGTGGATGGATGCACACTCCAGGAAAAAATTATGCGACTAAGTGACAATAATGAAAAAAAGCGTTGCATAATTTGTTTCAAATTTTTTTACAGCTTGCTAAATATTTATTTGACAGTAAAATTTCTCACGGCGATCTTTCAGCCACCAATATTTTAATTACTCCCAATTATAATTTAAGGCTTATTGATTATGACACTTTTTTTCGCCTGAATTAAAAGACAATACACCATTATACGCCGACAAAAATAATTTATAGCATCCCAAAAAAAACATTAATAATAATTCATTGGATGCTGATTATTTTCCGTTTCTGATTATGGAGTGTGTTTCCGAAATAGAAATATAGTAAACAAAACTTTGGCATCAAAACGCTTCTCCCAATTGTACATAAAATCCGTTATTTCTATCACTGCCAATTCCATAATCAATGCGGAGATTAAGTTTCTCCGCTTTGTTCAACGCAAATCTCAATCCTAATCCGGCTGAGTATTTCACATCTTTAAAATTTATTCCGCTTAAATTATCAGCAACATTTCCAACATCACCAAATGCAACGGCGCCTAACCGCCAAAATAATGGCGTGCGGTATTCCGATTGCAACACGTACATATTTTTATCGCGAAAACGTCCCGCATAATATCCGCGCATTTCGTTTGCGCCACCGAGCGATGCAAGACTTCTTAACGGAACTTCACCCACATTAAAAAATCCATAAGCCTGGAATGCTAAAACCTGTTGTCCGTATAAAGAAATAAATTTTCTTATGTCCACAACAAAATTGGTGTACGTATAATCTGAGGCAAATGCAGGAGCAAAATGATTAAAATAAAATTGCAGCAATGCTCCGTGATCAGGTGAAAATGCGTTGTTACGCGTATCATAAGTAACACTCAAACCTAACCCTGATGCATGATATCCCATCCGTCCTAAAATATTTTCTTTATCAAACAATTTACCCGAATCATATTTTACATCAGCTACGTTTTGATATTCATAAACAATTCCTAAAAAAAGATTTTTGGACAATAATAATTGCGGATGCAGGTAAATATAATACTGATGATAGCTATAATTTTCTTCATTGCTATCGGGCGCATTTTTTCCTAATCCCCAGAATTTATCCGGAAAATAGCTATACGATAGTTGTTGATTTATGATAAATTTTTCTGACGGAAAATAGATCGAGCCATTTATTGCAGCAATAAATTGCCGATGTGAGGAATAAATGGATATTCCTTGTATATTTGAGGTTCGTGCCGCATGTTCCTTATCTTTGAAATGAAATGTAACGGAGCTTGCTGCTCCAATTGACCATCCGGTTTCTATGGAACGGGCTAATACAGGAAAAATTACGAACCCGCTGCTGTCTTTTTGCGCAAAAGCACATTGAAAAGAAAAAGCGAAAAACAGCAATGAAATCAGTAAAGATGGCGTTTTTGTTAGCAGTTGCACGGGCAATATTACAATTGTAATTAACTTTCCTGAATAAAAGCCTGTAAATTAACAAGGAAAAATTTATTTTTGCTATTTTTGCAGATTATTACGGAACTGTAATTTATTAAAATTGAATTCATTAAATTTATTCATTGGCTCTGTTAACGGAATAAAATCTATTTATCCCTTAGCATAAACGCTAACATCATGAAAAAAATAGATCATCTCAATTTCCCCTTAGAAGAAAAGTTAACGCAAGAACAGCTTGACTTTTTTGACGAGAATGGCGCTATCATTTTCAGGAACTTTATTTCCCCGGAAACCGTTCAGCTTTACATCAGTGAGATAAACAGGATAGAAAAGCAATGGCTTGATGAAGGCAGAGATAAAGTGAATGGCGTTCCGCTGAAATTTGGTAAAGACGAAAATGGCAAAACCATGATTCAGCGCATGTGTTTTCTTTCATTATTCAGCGATGTTTTTCACGACCTTTTGTTGGACCCTCGTCTCAAAGGACTGATTGAATTTTTAGCTCCTTACGACGGTCGCATTGCCGAAAATGAAAAAGACGGATTGATTCTGAATAGCTACATTCGCACGCCCAACAGCGCTTTTACGCAAATGGGTTGGCATACAGATAGCCCGAGAGATCTGTTTCTTGGACAAAAAATTATGCCGATGCTCAACGTAGGAATTCATTTGGATGATTGCCCGTTTGAGAATGGCGGATTGCGTGTTCTTCCGGGAACGCACAAACAAAACATGATAAAGCTTTTATTCGGTAAAAAATATTTTATTGATAATAATCCCGATCACCGCGAAATTGGTTTTGATGTAAATGCAGGTGATCTTACTGTTCATGACGGGCGTTTATGGCATCGCGCACAGCAATCGCCGCATTTCGGTGAAGCGAGCCGCAGGCGTGTAATGTATGTTCCTATCATAACCGGAAAATATATGCCGAAAGATGAAAACAGCAAGACACCTTTTTATCACCGTCTTGCAGGTAAAGTTCAAAACTAACCGAATCCCGAAACACTAGTTCCAACATAATTTTAAAAAGGTCAACGCAAGTTGACCTTTTTATTTTAAGTATAAACTATAAACTATGAAGTATAAGAGATGCTTCATAACTCATACTTCATAGTTCGTACTTAACTCGTAAATTGCGCGCATGAATCTCGCATTAATAACCGGCGCAAGCAAAGGAATTGGAAAAGCCATCGCAGAAGAATTGGCCTCGCACAAATACAATTTATTATTAGTCGCACGCTCTGCAGAAATGCTTCAGCAAGTGGCAAACGAGTTCCGCGAAAAATATAAAATAGAAGTGGATATCCTCGCCATTGATCTGTCATTCGCCGATTCTCCTGAAAAAGTTTTTAACTGGTGTAAAGAAAAAAATTACGACATAAATATTTTGGTGAACAATGCCGGCTACGGATTAA
>DATHPY010000265.1:0-2776 GCA_035483315.1 Puia sp.
CTTGTCAGCAACATAGTTAAGTGCAAATTCGCCATTGGCAAATTGTTTTGCCGAAACCAGCTTAAGTTTTATTTTGTTTGGCAACGTAGTAAACAATGGAATGCCTTCGCCAAAAATCGTTGGGTTGACAAATATCCAGTAGCTGTCAATAAGATCATGCTCCATAAAAATCCGGGCAACAGATGGACTGCCAAAAATCATTATGCCTTTACCGGGCTGGTTCTTGCGCTTAATAATTTCATCGGAAATATTGTCGCTGATTATTTCCGTATTATTTAAAATTTCGCCAGCCAACGTTCTGGAAATAACAATTTTTTTTGCATTGTTGTACCAGTTGGAATAAGCGGTTTCGCCCTTTGTAGCATTAGGGCGATCTTTTGCTGTTGGCCAAAAATTGTTTAGCAGTTGATAAGAAATGCGTCCGAATAACGCCGCGTCTGCTTCTTCCGCGATCTGGCAAACGAATTCTAAATTTTCCTGGCTTGCGTCAAAGCCATCCAATTCTCCTTTTGTTCCGGCAACAAAGCCATCAAGCGATGTATGTACAATTAAAATTAATTTTCTCATTTTGGTTGTTGATTAATATTGTGAAATAACGTTAATGCATATACGAAGTTTCAGCTTCTTTGTCAAGTTTTGGATTTGTCATTTAATATTGTTTCGCATCTTTTGTATCTACGACAATTGTCTTTTCCCATAAGTCACCAAGCCGCTGGTGTTTGTCTGTATTTTTAATTGCAATGATTCCAGGAATATCCCAAAACAAAATGTTAATTGGATCAAGCAAATGACGCTTGAGAGCTTGTGAAAATCCAATTTCTTTTCTGTTAAGAGTTATTACTTTCAAATAAAGCGCTTGATGTGCAAGAGTCGCACCATAAAAAGTGTCGACAATAACAAAATATATAAACCAAAGTGCCGGTAAAGCCATAAACCCACTTACTGTTTTACCCTCTTCGTTGTTGACAACACCAAAATACATGATGTACATATAGGTTGGGATTAAAACTAATGCGTAGTCTAATAGCGTTGCAATAATCTTTTTTTTGAGATTTGTCTTGTATTTAAAAGTGTCAATTGAAGTTGATGCAAGTGTCATATGTAGAGTTGTAAATGTCCTGCATGTCAAAATTATGCGAAAGTTTTACATCTCTTCAATCATAATTTACTTCCCAAAATAATTTTGAAGACACGTCCGCAGGCTGAAGCTGAATAGAATTGTTGTCGCACAAGAGTGCGACGCAAGAATGCTTAATCGAAGGATAATGCCGGAAACAAAAAAATTAAAAAAACTTTTAAATAGCGAAAATGTTTTTTCAATTAAATGACTGCCTGAATTCCAACGGAGAAAAGTTGGTTTTTGTTTTGAATAATTTGCTGAAGGATTGCGGATGTTCGAAACCCAATTCGTAGGCAATTTCACTCACGGACAAATCGGTGGTGGATAATTTTTCTTTTGCTTTTTCAATCAGCTTATCGTGGATGTGTTGTTGCGTGCTTTGCCCGGTCAATGTTTTAAGCAATCCACTTAAATAATTGGGCGATACGTTTAATGTTGCGGCAATATGCTGAACTGTCGGCAATCCTTTTTTTATTAAATCATCGCTGTTAAAATATTCATTCAGCATATCTTCCAGCCGATTTAATATTTTATGGTTCGTAATTTTCCTGGTAATGAATTGCCGGTGATAAAACCTGTCAGCATAATTGAGCAATAATTCAAGTTGCGCGATCATTACGTTCTGACTGAATTTATCAATGTTGCTGTGATATTCCTGCTGAATGTTTTGCATCAGTCCTATAATTGTTATTTCTTCTTTTTCTGAAAGAAACAAAGCTTCATGCACGGAGTAATCAAAATATTCATATTGTTTTAGTGATTTTGCCAATGGCGTATTCCATAAAAAATCAGGATGCACGAGTAACAACCATCCTGAATGTTTTAATGCTGCATCCTTTTCAACTTCAATTCCAAAAACCTGGTTAGGTGAAATAAAAAACATGATGCCTTCATCAAAATCATATTGCTGCTGACCGTATTTCATCTTGCCATTAAAATTTCTTTTTAATGAAATAGAATAAAAATCAAACATAATACTTAGCGATTCATTGTAAGGAAAATGTTTAATGGATTCAAAATTTATTACGCTTATTAATGGATGCTCCGGTTTAGGAAGCCCCATTACCTGGTGATATTCGCTTATTGTTTTAATTCTGTGCGGTTGCATGGTTTTAAATTTACAATTTAATCGGCTTTGTTGTAAGCGGCAGCGAATTCTTTTGCAAAATCTTTCAATTTTATTTTTCCAAGCGCTGGCCTGTTGCGGTAATAATCTTCGTAAAATATTCCGCTGTGCATACTTGCCTGCATCTCTACAAGTCCGGCAGCAATTTTTTTATTCATTCCAAAACTTTCATAACGAGTTTGCAATTCTTCATCCGTGATGAGCGTCCATTTTAAATCGGGCTTGCCGATTGCTTCTCCTAAAATAGTAGCAACTTCATTGCAGGAAAGCTCGTCACTTGCTACATACAATATTTTTTTCCCGGCAAGTGGCGTTACTATTTCTTTTGCAATGGCATCGGCAATATCTAACGGTGACACCCACGGTATAATGTCATCCGCGCCATAGTTAGACGATATCATACCCGTCGTTTTTATCAATCCTGAAAAAATAAATAAATTATAATAGAAACCAACCGGACGCATAAACGTGATGGCAACATCAGAAAGTTTATTCAAAATAATTTCGGCATTATGATGACCGATAATGAG
>DATHPY010000266.1:0-2465 GCA_035483315.1 Puia sp.
GAAAAATGAGTTTCTGTATTTTATATTGAGTCGCTTTTTTCTCATTTATTCAATTTGCATTTTGTTTGATTATCGTGACAGGGAAGACGACAAACGTGATAAGATTCACAGCATGATCACTTTTTTAAACGAAAGAGGAATAAATATTTTGTTTGCGGCTTCAATAATTTTATTTGTTGCAGCTACTATACGACTTCATTGGTATAACTATTCATGGCTTTTAATAGCGGCGTTATTGATTCCCGGAATTGTGATTGCAACGTTATATAATTATGCCAAAAAAAATTTTTCGGATTATTTGTACTATTTCATTCTTGATGGCTTAATGATGCTTTCAGCTTTATTAATGCTTGTTTTCAGGATTTGATTATTTTTGAAGTTTTAATAATAAATACATGGCAAAAGCAGTAAAGACAACTCCGAAAAGAAAATCAATTCTTACAAACACTTCGCTTGAATTTCTTAAAAATTATATTAATAATCCCTCGCCCGTAGGCTTTGAAAGCAGCGGTCAAAAGTTGTGGCTCAACTATCTTAAACCTTATGTTGATACTCATTTTTCTGACGCTTATGGAACAGCGGTTGGAATAATAAATCCCGGTGCAAATTTTAAAGTTGTTATTGAAGCGCACGCTGATGAAATAAGTTGGTTTGTAAATTATATAACTCCTGAAGGTTTATTATATCTCAAACGCAATGGGGGAGTGGATCATCAAATTGCGCCCGGGCAACGTGTTTTAATTCATGGTAAGAAAAATTTAGTAAAAGGAGTTTTTGGATGGCCTGCAATTCACACACGAATGGCAAATGTTGATTCTAAAGAACCGCAGCCGAGAGCGGATAATCTTTTTTTGGATTGCGGCGCAAGAAATAAAAAAGAAGTTGAAGCATTAGGAATTCACATCGGAGCAGTTGTTACTTACCAGGATGGGTTTGAAGAAATTGCTTATGATTATTTTGTCGGACGAGCATTCGATAACCGCATCGGTGGATTTATGATCGCTGAAGTTGCACGACTATTAAAAGAAAATAAAAAGAAGTTGCCGTATGGATTATACGTTGTTAATGCAGTGCAGGAAGAAGTTGGTTTGCGTGGCGCTGAAATGATTGCGCGCAGACTTAAACCAAATATTGCAATCGTAACAGATGTTACTCACGACACTGCAACGCCAATGGTAAATAAAATTATTGAAGGAGATGTTACTTGCGGAAAAGGTCCATCACTCGCTTATGGACCGGCAGTACACCATAAATTAATTGATCTTGTACAGGAAGTTGCAACAAAGAAAAAAATCCCGGTTCAACTGCGTGCTGTTTCAAGAAGTACAGGAACCGATACCGATTCATTTGCTTATGCGAATGATGGATGTCCTTCGGTGCTGATCTCAATTCCGCTTCGTTATATGCATACTACTGTCGAAATGTTGCATAAAAGCGATGTAGAACAAACTATCCATTTGATGTACGAAACATTATTGAATTTATCACCAAAAACTAATCTCAGTTATTTGTAATTAAGTTATCTTCTTTATAAAAATAAAAATGCAGAAGGAAAAATAATTTACTGTTAATGAAAAAAATATTACAGAACACTCCTGTTTTTTTGTTTTTGCTTCCTGTTTTTTTTGTGTTGCATGGCGTTAATGAAAACTTTGGTTATATAAATGTTCCGGATTGTTTATTATTGATGGTTACATACACCGGAGCTTCTGCATTCATTTATTTTTTATTGTGGCCTTTGTTTAAAAATTATGTCAAGTCCGCGTTGATGGCTGCCTATCTGATGGGCTTCTTTTGTTTTTTTGGAGCCGTTCATGATTTTTTAAAAGAGCACATAAATTTTTTGCACAGGTATTCAATATTAATCCCGGCATTTTTAATTCTCGGCGTAATTCTTCTTATTTATTTAAAAAGAAATAAAGGCACTTTCAGAAAGCCGAGTTTATTCATCAATACATTATTTCTTATTTACCTCGCAGTTGATGTGGGTGGAATAACATGGAAATTATTTTCTCCGCCGCCTAATAAATTATCTGTTTATTCATTCGCGAAAAATAATACTTACGGAACTTGCAATGATTGCCCAAAACCGGATATTTATTTTTTATTGTTTGATGAATATGCAAGCTCTCTTTCTTTAAAGCAGCGATTTAATTACGATAATTCCGATCTCGATAGTTTTCTTATTAAAAGCGGATTTCAAATTCAGGCAAAAAGCAGGAGCAATTATAACTTCACGCCATTCTCCATGTCTTCTACTTTGAACATGTCTTATCTCGGAGGATTTTTTGATCCCGGCGCATGCACAGCGGATGATTATGCTTACTGTAATAATCTTATTAAAGATAACGAGGTCATTAAATTTTTATCTTACCAGGGTTACGATATTACAAATTATTCCGTGTTCGATCTTGCCGGCAATCCTTCAAAAGTTGAGCAATCTTTTCTGCCATTAAAAACAAAAC
>DATHPY010000267.1:0-10934 GCA_035483315.1 Puia sp.
TCAAAAAAAATTAAAGAAAATTTTCCGGAAACAATAATGATTTGGGGAGGATATTTCCCAACTAATCATCATAAAGTTGTTTTGAATTCGGGTTATGTGGATTTTGTTATTAATGGACCTGGCGATAACGCCTTTCCAAAATTAATTGACGCGCTTGAAAATAATACACCCTATGAGTTAATTAAAAACCTGATTTTCAAAATTGAAAATGAGGTCATCAAAAACGGCAAAGAAGATCTGATTGAACAGGAAACACTGCCGCCGCTACCCTATGACAAGCTTAATAAATTTTATGATATTGGAAAATATCTTGGTAAAACTTATCTCGGAAATAAAACACTCGCTTATCATTCAAGCATTGGTTGTCCTTTCACGTGTTCGTTTTGTGCTGTCGTTCCCATTTATGAAGCAAGATGGAAAGCAAAAACTGCGCAGCATGTTTACAACGATGTAAAATATATAAAAGATAATTGGGGCGCCGATGCAATTGAATTTCATGACAACAATTTTTTTGTGTCAGAAAAAAGAACTGTTGAATTTTCAAAACTCATCAGGCCGGAAAAAATGAGTTGGTGGGGAATGGCGCGCATTGATACCATGCATCGTTTCACAGATGAATCACTCGCATTAATTCGTGAGGCCGGTTGTAAAATAATTTTTTTCGGTGCTGAAAGTGGTAACGATAAAATCTTAAAACAATTAGATAAAGGCGGCACGCAAACCGGAGATCAGATAACAAAATTTGCAGAGCGCCTGAAAAAATTTGATATCATCCCTGAATATTCATTTGTACTTGGTACACCCGCGCCAACTGAAAAAGAAGTGATGGAGCAAATTGATTTTGATATCAATTTCATAAAAAAAATAAAAGCCATCAATCCAAAAACAGAGATCGTTTTATATACATACAGCCCCGTTCCTACTGAAGGTTCAGAATTATATAATGAAGTACTTGCAAAAGGATTTTCATTTCCGAAAAAATTAGAAGACTGGGTAAATCCCGAATGGGAAAATTTCGATATGCGCAAAAACCCGCTCACACCGTGGCTTACACCGGAAATGATTGACAAAATAAGAAATTTTGAAACCGTACTCAACGGCTATTATCCAACCGTTTCGGATATTCGTTTAAACGCGCTAAAAAGAAAACTCATGCGCGCCACAGCCGGCATACGGTACAAAATAAATTTTTACAATTATCCTTATGAAATAAAGTTATTGCAACGATTGTGGAAATATCGCCAGCCGGAAATACAAGGTTTTTAAAATTTTGTCTGAACCACGATTTCATCCTGATTTTCTTATTTAACTGAATAATTATTTCCTTGCAATCATTCTCAGACCAATCAGATAAATAAGGATGAAATCGTGGTTCAGACAAATGAAAAAAATATTCGAATGATTGAAAATATTTCAATAGAAAATAATTCAAGAGTTTTTGAAATACATTATCATAATGTACGATTGAGCGAGCAAAGAATTTATTCCAATCAGCAAATTGCAAAGTTGCCTGATATTGAAGCTGACCATGTGCACGCACATGAATGGATGGTGAGAAAAAAATCTTCCGAACAACTGATTCAACTGCTTAAAAAAAAGAAAACCAAATTAAATATTTTAGAAGTGGGTTGCGGCAACGGATGGCTTTCTGCAAAATTAGCCGACATCGAAAATGCAACAGTAACCGGCATTGATGTAAACCGAATCGAACTTATGCAAGCTGTAACCACTTTCGGGGAAAAAACTAACCTGCATTTTATTTACGGCGATATAAGAACTGAAGAATTAAAATCTCACGCTTATAATATAATCGTGTTTGCTGCATCTCTGCAATATTTTTCTTCATTGACTGAGATCATAACAAAAGCATTGTTATTATTAAATCAAGATGGGGAAATTCATATTATAGATACTCCGTTTTATGATAAAAACGAAATAGATGATGCAGCGATGAGAACAAAAAATTATTACATTTCACTTGGCTTTGAAGAAATGAGCAGTTATTATTTTCATCATTCACTTGCAGATTTATACGAGTTTAATTATAATATCATTTATAATCCGAAAAATATTTTTTCCAAACTAAAAAAAATAAAGCAGCCTTTTTATCACATAATAATTAAACAAAAAGCAAATAGCGGTTTATAATTTAATTTATCACAAACATTATACAGTCATAAATTATAATGCGCTGAATAGAATTGTAGAAGCTGCGTTCACAGTAGTACAAAGGCTTAATCAAACCTCCTATTCCGAAAACGGGCCGCCATCGTTTTCGGGTGTGCTTTTTTGGTTCTTTTTTGCACAAACAAAAAAGAACAATAAAAATATCTGCGAATCAATTATAATTAAAATGCTTTAAAAAGAATAGTATAAGTGCAATCGTTATTACATACATATCAGCGTTATAAAACTTTGCAGACAAACAAAATTTCTGCATTGCCAATCGTTATATTAATGCCGCACAGCGCCTGTAATTGCCGTTGTGTAATGTGTGATATCTGGAAGGATAATAAAAATCTGAAACAACTTACAGAAGCGGATGTTACGGGTTTACTCTCATCATTAAAAAAATTCGGAACACAGCAGGTAGTAATGTCAGGCGGGGAAGCATCGTTGCATCCTAATTTTTTTCGTTTTTGTGAAATGCTGAAAAAGGAAAAAATAAAAATTTCTCTATTAACTACTGGCTTAACCATCAAAAAAAACGCTGACCAATTATTGCAATTAGTAAATGACATTATTATTTCTATTGATGGAAATGAACAATTGCACGATACAATCAGAAATATTCCCGGCGCATTTAAAAAGATAAAAGAAGGTGTTGATTACATCAAATCAATCAATCCATATTATAAAATAACTGCAAGAACGGTAATACATAAATTAAATTATCAGTCATGGACTTCGATCGTTGACAGCGCAAAAGAAATGCAATTAGATCAAATAAGTTTTTTGCCGGCAGACGTAAGTAGTCATGCGTTTAACCGTGAAGTTTTATGGAATTCTGCAAAACAACATGAGCTTCTTTTGAAAGAAGAAGAGTTGCCGCAATTAAAATCAATCATTGATTCAATCATTAAAAATTATAAAGACGAAATAGAGAATCATTTCATTGCAGAATCAACAGAAAAACTAAAAAAAATCTATGAATATTACGCTGCTTTTTACAGTTTAAATTCTTTCCCATATAAAAAATGTAATGCTCCATGGGTTTCAACAGTGATAGAAGCAGACGGAACAGTTCGTCCATGTTTTTTTCATGAGGCGATCGGGAACATTCATGAAAATTCTTTGGATAATATCCTCAATGGAGAAAAGGGAATTAATTTCAGAGAAACTTTGGATATGGACACAAATAGCATTTGCAAAAAATGTGTTTGTTATTTGAATTTACCTGTTCGCGCAACCATTGCATGATACCGAATTAAAAATTTTGGACAAGAACCCAAACATAACTTCCGTGAAAAAAGTGTTGCCTGTTGCATCGCTATTTTTTATCGTGAGCGCTATTGGCATTTTTAACCATGAATTGTGGCTTGATGAAGCGCAGCATTTCCTGATTGCGCGAGACAGCGACTCGCTAAAAAGTGTTTATTACAACATGCAGTACGACGGGCATGTTCGTTTGTGGAATTTTTTACTTTTTTTTATCACGCATTATATTTCTTCGAGCCCGGTCGCGATGCAAGCCTTTCATTTACTCATCATTAATGCGACTGTATTTATTTTTTTGCGGTCCGCTCCTTTTGATATGATAACGAAAACACTGATCATCTTCGGATACTTTTTTTTATATGAATACGATGTCATCAGCAGAAATTATACGCTTGGCATCTTATTCCTTTTTGCATGTTGCGCTTTACTTGGCGATCTTGAAAAAAATATCTTGTGGATCGGCGCTCTTCTTATCCTCATGTGCAATACGCATTTGTTCTACGTATTCACTGCGGGCTCAATTTTCTTATACATCTTCCTTAAAAAATTTCAGTCAAAAAATATTGATAAAAGATTACTAATTTTCTCATCACTTTTTTTAATTGGAATATTTAGCGTGATCATCCAAATAAAAATCCCGCCTGACAACACTTATTTTCATCCTGATCAGACGGAATGGAATTCCGTTAATAATATATTCGCTGCGTTTTATGGATTTGCCAAAGGATTTCTCCCAATTCCTTCAGCTAATCATGGAGATTTTTGGAATCATTTTCTGTTTGATGGTCTTCCGGTTCTCGTTAAATTATTAATCGGCATCTTTTTATTCATCTTTTCAATTTCTTTATTTTACAAAAACAAACCTGTATTAATATTTTATTTATCCTCTGTTTTGATGTTGATGTTTTTTTTGTACATCTCGCAAATGCGCGCCAGTCGTTATTTTGGCATATTCTTTATTTTCTTTTTATCCGCTGCATGGCTTGATGCTTATGACAGAAATAATATTTTTTCCGTTTCATTTTTTAAAGAAAAAATATTGGAGCAGAAATTGTCATTCGCAATTATTTATTTCATTTTGGTCTGTCATATTTTTTCAGGAATATATGCATGGCTGACCGATGTACAACGACCTTTTACAGAAGCGAAAAATGTTGCCGCGTTTATCAGGTCAACTCGTTTTGCCGATAGCACGATCGTTATGGATGGATATGGCGCCGGACCAGCGCTGAGCGCATATTTAGGCAAGAAGGTTTTTTATTTAAATATTGATCAGTTGGGAAGTTATTGTATTTGGAAGAAATCATATTTCGAAGTTCCGTCAAAACCTTTGGCAGTGCAGTTGAATGCTTCAACATATATCGCAAGGCAAAATAATTTTTTGCTTGTATCGGCAAGAATTGAGGACTCAACTGAAATTCATACATCCAAATATTCATTTCATCTTTTGCAATTAGCAAGTTTTACTAACAGCATCATCAAACCCAATTATTATGTTTATGAAGTGACAATGAATGAATTAAAATAATTGAAATGATCTTAAAATAAATTTTAAGATGCGATGTATAGAAGGCAAATAAAATTATCATGAATAATATACTTCTAAAAGCAAAAAAGAAATTAAAAAGAATTTTAAAAAAGAAAAACTCATACATTGAAGATGAGTTTTATCAAAAGCTTTTCATAGAAAATAAAAAATGGAATACATCGGCGCCAAACTATGATGAAAATCTAAGGTGGGCGACAATTGAAAAATTTTTATTTTTTATTAAAGGATATAATTCTGCAAATTCTTTACACGATAAAAAAAATAATATTCTCGATGTTGGATGTGGACGTGGCTGGTTAAGTAATCTTTTAATGCTTTACGGTAATGTTATTGGAATTGAACCTGTAAAATCAGTTGTGGAATATGGAAAAAATTTATTTCCCAGTCTTGATCTTAGAGTTGGAGTACCACAAGACTTACTAAATAAGTATACATCACACTTCGATATAATTGTGTGTTCAGAAGTTATTGAGCATATTCCAGATGAACAAAAGCTTTCATTTTTAAATAATTTAAAAGCACTTCTTAAGCCGAATGGCTTTTTGATCTTAACAACTCCAAGGAAAGATGCCGAAACAGAGTGGAAAAAATATGGAGATACTGCCCAACCTATTGAAGATTGGCCTTTTGAAGAAACCATTGCAAAATTATTTAGCGAGATAGGATTTCAAAAACTTCTTTTAAAAAGACTTCCTATGTCGCCAGCAAAAAAGGCGCCCTTAATAGATATCTATCAATTGTGGCTAGCGCAAAAACATAAGTTATAATTATCGGCTTAATTAATTAAGAAATTTTAGGCGCGGGTTTTAAAAATCGAATTATTTTCTTCTCAACCGGAAAAGTGTACATTTCTTTTTCGCAACGCCATTTGGCAATTTTTTGAAAAATATATTTGCTCACTCTTTTTTTGCTCCATGCAAGTTCACTGTAAAATTTAAAAAGTTCAATTCTTCTTATCTGATTATTGGACAACCAATCGCTTTTCCCTGAGTTTACGTAATCAAAATTGCTCCATTCTTCCAATCCTTCAGGAAAACGGTATCCTTGTGCAGATAATTCATCTGCAATTTTATTTCCAGGATAAGGTTTGTAATAATAAATACTCACTGAAAAATTTTCACTCATCTTCCTTAATCTTTTCACAACGGATAAAGTTTCAAAAACACTTTCAGCAGTTTCATTAGGAAAACCTACAATCACACTGAAAATGATTGCAACGTTGAAGCGTACACATTGCTTTGCCGTTTCAAAAATGTGTTCAAGTTTAATATCCTTTTGCATCCAGTCCAGCATTTGTTGTGTACCAGCTTCCATTCCTATCATAATTTTTTTCAACCCTGATAATTTACACAACTCCCAGGTTTCATCGTCCAACCGAACTCCCTGGTCAGCTCTCATAGTGCCAAACCAGGTGATCGGTAATTTCTTTTCAATAAATTTTCTTGCAACTTCCTGCACTCTTTTTTTATTGGTGAAGAGTGTTTCGTCCTGGAAATGCACATGATCGAATTTATATTTTTTCCAAAGCGATTCTATTTCACTGCCGATTCTTTCAGCAGTATAACCAAACCAACCCCGTTTATACATTGCAGGATCGGCGCAAAAAGCGCATCGGAAACGACAACCTTGTGAAGAAATATAATCAATCTGGTTTTTGCCGCTGAGCTTTTTGTAACCTTTTACGTCAATTAAATCATAATCAAACGCAGGAAAAGAATTAAGATCGGTGAGATGCCGGTCCATATTCAGAATTATATTCCCATTTTCTTTATAACAAATTCCCTTCAAACCAAATAATGATTGATTGCAAAGTAATCTTTCAATTAACTCAGAAAAACTGATTTCGCCCTGGCCTTTTACTATTATGTCAATGCTTTTTTCCTGTAACGTTTCGGATGGAAATAAAGAAGCATGCCAGCCACCCCAAACAACAGGGATATGAGGAAATTTATTTTTTACAGCGCGGGAAACATGCAATGCATCTTTGATAGGATCACCGGTTAAAACTGAAACGCCAAAACAAACCGCACGCGGCAAAAGAGAAAATATTTTTGGCAGCGGATCATCCTCTAACCTTCCGTCAATAATAATAATTTCATACTTCTCTCTATCTAAAAATGAACCGATGGCAAGCAAGGCCAGTGGCATGGTGTAAAAAACAGCCTTGGGATTGTATAAAACAACGACAGGTTTTTGCAAAATAAAATTTTACCTTATTATAAACGAATTTTACGGCATACAGGTTGCTATAATCTAAAAATACAACTGGAATAACGTATCAAAAACAGGTTGAATAAACAGGGCAATGATCTTTAAAAACCATTCTTTTCACTATGTTTATCATGCACATTCCGTATCCTAAATTTTCACTTGCTTATTGCCTTTTGAAACTTAATGCTATTTATTTCGTTTATAGTAATAAAGCAATCATTTTTTAATGAACAAAATTCTTTTTTCTCACTCTTATTTTCTTCGCTTCGATCCAAAACAATGGAAGAACGGATTGCCTTATGCGCCGCTCGGGACATTGTTTGCCGCTTCATTAATGAGAGAAAATGGATATAAAGTGAGTTTGTTTGATACCATGTTTTCAAAATCTCCTGATGAAATTATTCCTGTTCTTGAAAAGAATCTTCCTGATTTTTTTGTGTTGTATGACGATGGATTTAATTATCTCACAAAAATGTGCCTTACCAATATGCGCGAAGCCGCATTTAAAATGATCACTTACGCAAAAAGCAAAGGGTGCATTGTAATTGTATCGAGTTCCGATTCCACTGATAATTATCATGAATATTTACAAAAAGGCGCTGATTTTATTTTGCTTGGCGAAGCGGAAATAACATTGCTCGAATTAATTGAAACCATAAATAAAGATCAAAAAGACTTTTCCAAAATTGAAGGACTTGCTTTTTTACAAAATGAAAATGTAATAAAAACAAGCAGAAGAAATGTTTTGAGAGATTTAGATTCGTTGCCATTGCCAGCCTGGGATTTGGTTGATATCAATCCATATAAAGAATCGTGGGAAAAAAATGCCGGATATTTTTCCATTAACATGGCTACAACGCGCGGTTGCCCGTTTAAATGTAACTGGTGTGCAAAACCTATTTATGGCAATCGTTATAATACCCGGTCACCGGAAAATGTTGTGAAAGAAATAAAATTATTAAAAGAAAAATTCGATTTCGATCACATCTGGTTTTGTGACGATATTTTTGGCTTGAAACCCGGGTGGGTTCATGCATTTGCTGACCTGGTAGAAAAAGAAAATTTAAAATTGAAATTTAAAATACAATGCAGAGCGGATCTGTTATTGCAGGAAAATTATATTAAAGATCTTGCACGCGCGGGTTGTGAAAATATCTGGATGGGTGCGGAAAGCGGATCGCAAAAAATTCTTGATGCGATGGATAAAGGAACAACGGTTGAGCAAATTTATGAAGCGACAAACTTGTTGCGGAAACACAAAATAAAACCTTCTTTCTTTATTCAATTTGGATATTTGGGAGAAACAAAAGAAGACATACAAAAAACGATCAGCATGATCAATGAATTATTGCCTTATGATATTGGCATCTCTGTTTCTTACCCTTTGCCTGGAACAGGTTTTTATGAAAAAGTAAAAACTGAACTACGACAAAAAGCAAATTGGACCGACTCCGACGAGCTCGCATTGATGTTTAAAAACACTTACCAGCCTGCATTCTACAGGCAATTGCATCGTTACGTTCATAAAAGTTATCGTAAACATCTTGCTTTGGATTACACGTCCGCGCATCCATTTAAAATTAACGTGGCCACATTCAAAAAAATATTATCGGCGGGGTATTATTCTGTAACAGGTTTTATTGCAAAAATAAAATTGCAGCAATTGGAAGAAACTTCTGCATGAAAATTTCCAGCACATACAGTAATGAACAACTCGCAGCAGATGCATTTTCAAAACAATCGTTTGTATTTGATGAAATTTATTCAAACAATACCATCATTAATTATAAAAGAGAGCGGGTTAGAAATCACGTGTTAAATTTTTTACCACAGCAAAGTAAAATTCTAGAATTAAACAGCGGCACTGGTGAAGACGCTATTTTTTTTGCAGGTCTCGGGCATCATGTTACTGCAACAGATATATCAGAAGGAATGCAAAATGTATTAAAACAAAAAATCGCAAAAAATAACTTACAGAATAATATCACCACTGAATTATGTTCATTCACTGAATTAAATAAACTACAAAACAAAGGTCCTTATGATTTAATATTTTCCAATTTTGCCGGGCTCAACTGCACTAATAAATTATCCGATGTGTTGGCTTCATTTAATTCATTATTAAAGCCACACGGAGTTATTACGCTGGTAATGTTACCAAAATTTTGTTTGTGGGAAACAGGATTGTTAGCAAAGGGAAAATTCAAAACGGCAACAAGAAGATTTTTCAGTAAGCGCGGCAGAAAAGCAAGAGTTGAGAATATTTTTTTTAGCTGCTGGTATTACAATCCATCTTACATTATAAAAAAGCTCAGGCAAAATTTTGAAGCGCTAAATGTTGAGGGATTATGTACGATCGTTCCACCTTCTTACATAGGAAATTTTGCAGAGAAACATCCGGGCGCCTGGAAATATTTAAAAGATAAAGAAGAGAAGTACAAAAATAAATGGCCATGGAAATTTATCGGCGATTATTATATTATTTCATTAAGAAAAAAGGCTGATTAATTCGATGGGCTGAAATATTATTTCACCTCTGCATAATCGCTTTCATATTGCTTTACAATCTGCGAAACTTTTTCTGAATAGCGGTTCAATAAATTACTTTGAAAAAAAACAGGGTCAGGTTTGGCCAAATGTTTTTTTGCGATCATGCTCATTGTAACTCCCCTGTTATTTTTTTTGTTAGCCGAAGTTTTTTTTGCCCATCTTGCGGCAGTTATTTTCATCAGACAATCATCAAGCCAGTTTCCAAAACGGTTATTGAGGGTTTTTTCTATGATATATTTTGGAAGAAAAAATTTAATATTTTCTGATGAGGAAACGCGGAGAAAATGATTGGGAAGAAATGATTTGCTCCACGAATTTGCTGTGTAAAAATTTTTGAATGCAGTTTCTCCCTGCATGGGAATTACTGTGACAAGCTCTGTAGCGGTGTAAATATTTTTTTCTTCTATCTCCAGTTCTTTTTCATCAATGTAATAATTCATGCAAAAAAAATGCTGCCTGTTAAATAAAAACGTGATCTTTTTAAAAAAATGCATGAAGGTTCTCGTCACCCATAATTTATTTTCCGCCGTTATTATAAATAGATCGATGTCGGATTCATCATCTGCAAAATTTTTAGATAGAGATCCTGAAATACCTACAGCGCGCACAAACGGAAATTTTGCCAAAAGCCTGGAGACCTTTTTTGCAGTTTTAATAAGCGCGGCCGCTTTTTTATTTCCTTCAATTCTGTGCGATGTAATCGAAGGTTCATTTTGCAAACTGTACAATTCGCCAAATTTATTAACTATTGCTTTTTGAGTAAGATCGGATAACGCCGCATTAAATTCTTTGGTGTTACATGTATTTTGAAGAAACAGCCATATCTCCCTTTGTGTAAGCGGATAATTGAATAAATCAAAATAAGCGAGTGTAGAAAGTATGTTTGATTTAGTGTACATGATTTTAGAGATAAATGTGTGAAAAATTTTCACTCATCCTGCTATATATTAAAACGAAAAAAAAAGTCAATGGTTGCCAATTCATACGTTAAGAATTGTGTTATTAAATTTTGTTTCTGATGACAATTTATTATTTGCAAAAACAAAAAATGAAAAAAAGAAACTATAAAAAAAAATCCCTTTGTTTGTTTCTAAAATGTTTTCAGAAATTGATGTAATTCCGATTATTATCATAAATCCAAGAAAAAGAATATCTCTGTATTTAATTGCTGTGTAAAATCCAAATC
>DATHPY010000268.1:0-2250 GCA_035483315.1 Puia sp.
GCTACGAATAATAAAGGAACAAAACCAAAAAAAATAAAAAATGTAAGCGGAGAAACCGGCCAGGATGCAAACAAAAATAATCCTGACAGAATTGATAAGTAGATCGGTTTGATTTTTGTCAAAAGGAAATTTTGGTAAAAATATATTATTTCATGCAAAGGCGCGAACGCGGAATTTTATAAAAATAGAACGCGGATTTATTATGAATGATTAAGATTTGTTATGATATCGGCGATAATCATAACAATCATAAAAAATCTGCGTTCCATTAATTAACTAACAGCAATGCATAACCGAAATTAAACAAATCGTACATCAAACATCTGACCTCGTACATCAGATCATTGTCTGCTGTAATTCGGCGCTTCTCTTGTTATTTCGATATCGTGCGCGTGACTTTCCTGCATTCCGGCATTGGTAATTTTGATGAACGTTGCTTTCTTTAATTCATTAATATCTTTTGCGCCGCAATAACCCATTCCGGCGCGCAAGCCGCCAGTGTATTGAGTTACCACTTCATTTAAATTTCCTTTAAACGCAACCCGGCCTTCAATGCCTTCCGGAACTAATTTTTTTATTCCATCTTCGACATCCTGGAAATATCTATCGCTGCTGCCTTCCGCCATTGCGCTGATGGAACCCATACCGCGATATTGTTTAAATTTTCTTCCATCATAAATAATTGTTTCGCCAGGGCTTTCTTCAACGCCTGCAAAAATGCTTCCCATCATCACCGTGTCCGCGCCTGCCGCCAATGCTTTCACCATGTCGCCGGTATAACGGATACCGCCATCCGCAATTAATGGAATACCTGCAGAATTCAGTATTGACGCGGCTTCCATAATAGCCGTGATTTGCGGAACACCTGCGCCTGCAACAATTCTTGTTGTACAAATTGAACCCGGACCGATACCAACTTTCACTGCGTCCGCTCCGGCTTCGGCTAATGCTTTTGCTCCGGCTGCAGTTCCAATATTTCCAGCAATGACCTGCAATTTTGGAAAATTCTTTTTTAAATTTTTAAGAGAATGAATTACTCCTTTACTGTGACCATGCGCACTATCGAGACAAACAACATCAACGCCGATCTGCTGCAACGCCGCAGCCCTGTCAAGCAGATCCACAGTAATTCCCAAAGCAGCGCCAACTAACAGTCTACCATATACGTCTTTTATTGCGTTAGGAACGCTGGTCAATTGTAAGATGTCGCGGTAAGTAATTAATCCAATAAGTTTCCCGGATTTATTAACCACAGGAAGTTTTTCAATTTTATATTGACGTAAAATTTTTTCCGCTTTCCTCAGATCAGTTCCTTCCGGCGCCGTGATTAGATTTTCTTTAGTCATCACTTCTTTCACCTTGCGATGTTTGTCATCTTCAAAACGTAAGTCGCGATTGGTAAGAATGCCGACTAACTTTTGGTTCTTATCAATGATAGGGATCCCGCCGATTCTATTTTCTTTCATTAATCGCAACGCATCGCCGATCGTTGCTTCGGCATTTAATGTTATTGGATCAATGATCAATCCGCTTTCGCTGCGTTTTACTTTTCGCACCTGCTCAACTTGTTTTTCGATGGTCATGTTTTTGTGCAAGATGCCGATGCCGCCTTCCCGCGCCAAAGCTATAGCCAGCGTGGCTTCCGTAACCGTATCCATCGCCGCGGAAACAAGCGGAATATTTAAACTGATCTGTTTGGTGAGTTTTGTTTTGATATTTACTTCGCGTGGAAGTATCTGCGAAAATGCAGGTAACAATAAAACATCATCGAATGTTAATCCTTCGCCAAAAAATTTTTTTGAGATATTAGTTACCGGTGGGTTATTTATTCTTGCCATGTGCAAAGATAAAGCAGAGGAATAATACGAGACAAATTTTGTTTATTATGCCTGTAAAATGCCTTTTAATTGCGTTGATATTTATTTTTTGCAGTTGCTATTTTATACAAAAAACAACTTATTTCGATTCCGGCAATAATAGCAACTGGAAAGCGGAAACAAAAAAATTCGATATTGGTATCTCGCACTCAGAAAGTTCACTATTATATGATTCTCTAAATAATAAGATCGGAATAATTCGTTTAGAGCCATACTACGATAAACCATTATTTTTCGGGACGCCTTTAGTGCCTTTTTTGCCTGTTTTCATGATCCGCCTTATCCCTTCCGCCAATTTATTTATTTTAGGAGAAGTCTCTGCGTTGGATCTCCAACAATCAAATGCAATATTAAACGACAGCCTAGCGACCGT
>DATHPY010000269.1:0-5157 GCA_035483315.1 Puia sp.
CTAATTCTAATCCGCAAAAATTCTTGTAATTGGTCTATTTAAATAGCAAAGATCTTCAAACAAATGTCACTGTAAATTAAACTCTAAAACACTCAAGTTGTTGTATTATTGTTATTGATTTTATTATGGCAGCTCCATTAGCAGAAAGATTACGCCCACAAACGCTAGATCAGCTTGTCGGACAAAAACATCTCACCGGCAAAGGTAGCGTTTTGCGTTCAGCCGTCGAGGCGGGCAAAATACCATCTATAATATTATGGGGGCCGCCGGGTTCCGGAAAAACCACCATTGCCAATATTATAGCTCACACATTACAGGTTCCATTTTATACATTAAGTGCAATTTCGTCTGGAGTAAAAGAAGTTCGTGAAGTTATTGAAGAAGCAAAACAAAAACCCGGAACAATTTTATTTATTGATGAAATTCATCGTTTCAATAAAGGACAGCAGGATGCTTTGCTCGGCGCGGTAGAAAAAGGAATTATAAGATTGATAGGTGCAACAACAGAAAATCCATCATTTGAAGTGAATAGTGCATTGCTGAGCAGATGCCAGGTTTATGTATTGAAACCGCTTGATGAAAAAGATCTGATTCAATTATTGCAACATGCTATCAATAATGATGAGGAATTAAAAAAGAAAAGGGTCGAGTTGAAGGAAACAGCAGCGCTTATTAATATTTCCAGTGGCGACGCGCGAAAATTATTGAATTTGCTTGAACTCGTTGTTGATGCATCCGGTAAAAATGATACAATAATTATTACGGATGACCTTGTGATGGATATCGCGCAAAAACGAATTGCGCTCTATGACAAAAAAGGAGAACAGCATTACGATATTATTTCAGCGTTCATTAAATCAATGCGAGGCAGCGATCCGAATGCTGCGGTTTACTGGCTGGCGCGAATGATCGAAGGCGGAGAAGACGTAAAATTTATTGCGAGAAGAATGGTGATACTTGCCAGCGAAGATATCGGCAATGCAAATCCAAATGCATTGGTTCTTGCCAATGCAACATTTGACGCAGTTAACAAAATAGGATACCCGGAATCCATGCTTATTTTATCGCAATGCGCAACCTATCTTGCTTCATCAGCAAAAAGTAATTCAGCAACAGTTGCTATTGGAGCTGCTTTGAGTGCTGTAAAAGAATATGGAGATTTATCTGTCCCACTTCATATCCGAAATGCGCCAACTCAGCTTATGAAAAATCTTGATTACGGAAAAAATTATCAATATAGCCACAGCTTTGAAAATAATTTTTCTGAGCAGGAATACCTGCCAAAAGAAATTGCAGGAAAAAAATTTTACGATCCGGGAAAAAACGCAAGAGAGGAAGAACTGAGAAAATTTTTGAAAAATCTCTGGAAAGAAAAATACGGTTATTAAACTGTCGATGGTTCATAGTTGATAGTTCATAACAGAACTCGACTATTAACTATTAACTATTAACTATCAACAATGAGCTATGATTTGGCTTTGCAAAAAATTTGATGATCTCACTCCTTACGAATTATACGCGATACTTCAATTGCGTAATGAAGTTTTTGTCGTAGAACAAGACTGTGTTTTCCAGGATGCAGATAATAAAGATCAGGATTCTTATCATTTAATGGGATGGCAGGAAAATGATCTCGTTGCTTACTCAAGAATTCTTCCGCCGGATATTTCCTATAGTGAATCTTCTATCGGACGCATCGTAACTTCACCACGCACGAGAAAAAATGGAATCGGCAGAGAATTGGTAAAACAGAGCATTGCAGAATTGTATATATTATTTGGAAAAATTCCAATTAAGATAGGCGCACAAATGTATTTGCAAAAATTTTATGAATCATTCGGATTTAAACAAACAAGCGATATTTATTTGGAAGACGATATTCCCCACATAGAAATGCTTTTACAAATGCAATAATTTTTCCTTATTTGGGAAAAAATAATCCTCAAAAAATATTTCTATTCTTTCACACACAAAAAAAGTGTTTTAAGCGTTTGTAATAAGTGAAGCGGTTTTTATCTGTTTTGAAAGCCGGAATCCAAACCATAGAAAACAAAAATCAATATTCATGAAAAGAAGTTTACACGGGCTTTTGTGTAAATATGCCCTGCTACTAACTGTGACCCTCACATTAAGTTACACGTCATTCTGTCAATTATCAGCAGGTACATATTTTGAAGGCGGCATAACAGCAGGCCCCATGGTATTTTTAGGTGACCTGGGCGGGCATGCCGGAAAAGGAACAACCTTTATTAAAGATTATAATTTACCAACAACAAGATTGACGGTTGGCGCATTCATCGCAGCTTATCCTGCAGAGTGGCTTGGATTCAGATTAGATTTGAATTACGGCGGACTTGCGGGAAACGATCAGCTCATTACTCCAAAAGGTGGTGATGAAGATACACGCAAAGACAGAAATCTTAATTTCCGTACAAAGATTGGCGAAGCATTTTTAGCAGCTGAGTTTTATCCAACAGTATTTTTTGAAAATGAACCAACCGATGTGCAGGGAAGATTAAGACCTTATGCTTTGATAGGTATTGGTGTTTTTCATTTTAATCCACAAGGCAGTTATTATGATTCCACAACTCATCAAACAAGTTGGGTTGATCTGAGACCGTTGCATACGGAAGGCGAAGGCTTTGCAGAATATCCTGACAGAAAAGAATATTCCCTAACGCAAATAAATATTCCGATGGGAGTTGGTGTAAAATATTATTTGACTGAAAACATCAATCTTTCATTTGAAATTATTCATCGCAAAACATTTACAGATTATATTGATGATGTGAGCACGAGTTATATTGACCCCGCTTTGTTCAGTAAATATTTGCCAGCAAGCGAAGTTCCGGTGGCAGTTGAAATGGCAAATAAAAGTCCTTTGCGCAACGTGCCCGGAAGTGGATATGGTGTTAATGGCAAAAGAGGAGATCCGACACAGAACGACGCTTATTTTACAGCGGGTTTTAAATTAGCAATTCGTCTCGGCGCAGGCAGTGGAAGAGAATGGAGAAATTCAACTCGTTGCCCGATATTACGTTTCTAAAGAGTTGGTTGAAGAAAAATATTTGTTGATCCGTACCCTTTTATATTGATTCACTAAATCAATGTATTGATGAAGAAAACTATACACGCAAAAAAACAAAAAAATTATTTCGTTTTTTGTTTACTCCTTATTGCAATTTCATCTCCCGCATTTGCATCTGCATATTCTGTATACAACGATACCGCTGTAATTACAAAAATATCCGGAAACAAAAATCAAAGTTTAAAGATCTATTCAGGTGCAAGCAAAAAAACCCTCTTTTTTTCTGCAAGATTAAAGCAGAGAAAAAATTGTCGTTTTTATATGTTTGATATGGACGGAACGCTTGTTGCCGAAAATAATATTTACAACAAACAGGGAGTGGAATTTACGAACATGCAGAAAGGCAATTATTATTTTGAAATATTCAGCGAAGACAAACGCATAGAAAACGGAACACTGACAATTAAATAAAGTTCTTTTTAGCCATAAACGAAAACCAATAAGCAGCGGGGAAATTAGTAAGATCTGATATCCAGAAAACAAATGGTTATTCTTAACCTGATCCGTTCCCTATATTTTGGTACCTTTACAAAAACGATTTTATTGATCACTCCCT
Source organism: Puia sp. (assembly GCA_035483315.1). Lineage (GTDB taxonomy): Bacteria > Bacteroidota > Bacteroidia > Chitinophagales > Chitinophagaceae > Puia. The sequence goes on from DATHPY010000269.1 coordinate 3,645, forward strand.
GCTACGGCTTATTGGATTTTTAAAAATTTTGGATCTTGTCCAATATCTTCAGTAACCGGTGGTGAGCAACTGCCGGTTATTTGTTTTATTGATCTCACCGATTATCTAATCAGTGATTATCTCAAGTAAGTTTGAATATTTTGTATGTTCTTTTTTGTTTGTGAAAAAAAGAACCAAAAAAGCACACCCGAAAACGATGACGACCCGTTTTCGGGATAGGAGGTTTGATTTGACTTTCGTGCTACTGTGACTCCAGCGTTAGTAACACTATTCAGCGCTTGAATTTTTAACTTGCTTTATAAAATTCTAAAAGAACAAATATTACTTCAAAAATATTTCACCCGCTTCTTTCCAATTATTAATTCTATCATAACCTGTAACAGTGAGGTTATGCGCTGCAGTAAATAAATATTGTTTCCCTTTAAAATATTTTAGGTTCTTTACGTGATCATCAATCATAAAATCTCCATGCACCAAACTTTTATCGCCACATAAAGTAATTTGTCTCCAGGTAAAAAAAGGGAAATGCTCAGACAGCCAGTCTATTTTATCTTTTAATGAATTCGGAAATTCTGTTGCAGCCGACACAATAAACATTTCGTATTTTTTATTCATTTCTCTCAATACATCAACGCTGTCAGCCATTACAGGCAAGTTCCTGAAAAATCCAGGCGCCATTAATCTTTCCAAAATCAATTGATGATGTTCATCTGGAAACCCTTTTAACCACGAGCCGACAAGCATTTTTTCATAATCAACATCGGTATTGTATTCTTTTTTGTACCAATCAATCATATGATTCATCGGGTCAGCAATAACTTCATCCATATCAACAATTACACGTTGCATGATCAAACTATTTACCATGTACGATTTTAGATTTACGATTTCTTTTATTCACGGATTCACTCCAAATTATTAATTATTAATTATTAATTTTTTGTTTCCGGCATTTGTAATTCTACTCACCATCGTTGCGTCGCACTCTTGTACAGTTGATTCTATATTCAACTCCGCGTACTACTCGCCACTCCCTACTTACCACAGAGTTCTTCTTTCAAAAACTTCGCCGTAAAACTTTCTTTGTTTTTTGTCAGGTCTTCCGGAGTTCCTTCAAATAAAATTCTTCCGCCGTCGTCGCCACCTTCCGGGCCAAGATCAATTACATAATCAGCAACTTTTATAACATCAATATTATGCTCAATAACCAACACAGTATTTCCCCTGACAACTAATTTATTCAACACGTCAAGCAAATGCTGAATGTCTTCAAAATGCAAACCCGTTGTCGGCTCATCTAAAATATAAAAAGTTTTTCCAGTATCTTTTTTCGAGAGCTCTGTTCCTAACTTAACACGCTGCGCTTCGCCACCACTAAGCGTTACAGCCGACTGACCTAAAGTAATATAACCCAGCCCCACTTCCTGCAGCACTTTTATTTTGCGATAGATATAAGGAACATTCTGAAAAAATTCCACAGCATCATCAACCGTCATATCCAATACGTCACTGA
>DATHPY010000270.1:0-3137 GCA_035483315.1 Puia sp.
GTTTGTGTTGAATTTGTCTGTTGATCTTTTGCCGGAATAGTTTGTTGATTAGCGACTTCTTTTATTTTTTCAGCAGGAACAGCTGAGTTTTTATTTATGTACAAACCAATTAAAATTCCGCACCCCAATAAAACAAAAACGCCTAACAGCATTAAAAGCGGACTCAACATTTTTCTATTAGATGAAACCTTCAATTGTTGCGTTTTTTCTACACGTTGATTCTTTTCCACCACATCATCTTGGAGAAATTCATTCCCAAATGCCGGTTGTTTTGCAAACTTTTCTTCATTAAAAAATTTTTCCTGGATGGTTGCAGGCTTAACTTCTTCAACAATATTTTTTTTGATTGTCGAAGTTGATGCAGTAGCAACATTTCTTGCTGGTAATGTTACATAAACTTTATTGTCACCACGGGAAATACTCGCATATTGTTTTTCGTGAGAAACCACAGGCGCTGGTTCTGTTTTTACCGGAGTAATTTCTTTTGGAATATTTTTGTTTTCCGCAACAGGTCGCTTATAAAAGCGATCAAACGGCTGTTCTTCAACAATAGGAGCAAATGATTTTAATTCTTCAATTTCTGATGGGTAACGCCAGGCAGCGCTTCTTCCTTCAACCCAAACCAGATCATAGCCCTTCAATCCCAGTTGAGTTAACTCATCTAAAGTAAGAGGTCCAAGTTGTTTATTATCGCGGAGCAAAAGGTAAGTAACCATTCAATCAGGTTAAAATAAAAAATATCGCCTTTTCATTTGTACGGATCAACTTGATAACGTCAAATTTACTGAGTTTTTTGTGAAAGCTTAGTTATAAAACAACAGATAGAGGATTGCTGCCGTAAATTTACAATTTCTAACAATAATAAATTTGTCTTTTATCAAAATTATTTAGTCAGACTGAATTTTAAATGAAAAGCTTAATAAGCTTATTTGCTAATTTTCGCAATCTTACCGAAATTAGTTTGTTGTTCATCACTTTCTCAACATAAATTATAAACAATGGACGCTGCGATTCAGCAAAAAGTAGACACATGGTTGAATGGAAATTACGACCATGAAACAAAAGAAGAAATAAAAAAATTACAAAAAGATAATCCCGCCGAACTAACAGAAAGTTTTTATAAAAATCTTGAATTCGGAACCGGCGGATTGCGTGGCATAATGGGTGTGGGAACCAACCGCATGAATAAATATACAGTTGGTATGGCAACGCAGGGATATGCTAATTATCTCAATCAATCATTTTCAAATCCTAAAGTTGCGATTGCTTATGACAGCAGGAACAACAGTAAATTTTTTGCTGAGACTGCAGCTAAAGTTTTTGCGGCAAATGGAATTAAAGTTTTTTTGTTTCAATCGCTAAGACCTACGCCAGAACTGAGTTTCACCATTCGTCATCTTGGTTGCCAGGGCGGAGTCGTTTGCACTGCTTCGCACAATCCAAAAGAATATAACGGTTATAAAGCCTATTGGGATGATGGTGGTCAGTTAGTGCCGCCGCACGATATAAATGTGATGAAAGAAGTTGGAAAAATTGCGTCTGTTGACGAAGTGAAATGGGCCGGCAAAGAATCTAATATTACCATCATCGGGAAAGAAATTGACGAAGCATATATGAGCATGGTGAGGAATTTATCCGTGTATCCCGAAATCATTGAGAAGCAACATAACCTGCGCATTGTGTACACGCCAATTCACGGCACAGGAATTAAATTAGTGCCGGAAGTTTTGCAACGTTTTGGATTTACTAACGTGCATGTAGTGGATGAACAGGCAACACCTGATGGAAATTTTCCGACCGTTGTTTATCCAAATCCTGAAGAAGCAGAAGCAATGAGTATTGGTTTAAGAAAAGCAAAAGAATTAGAAGCGGATATTTTATTGGGAACCGATCCAGATGCCGATCGCGTTGGTATTGGCATTAAAGATAACAATGGCAATTGGGTGCTGATGAATGGAAACCAAACTGCGGCGCTTGCATTTAATTATTTGATTGAAGCGAGAAAAGCAAAAGGCGTTGCACAGGATAATGACATGGTTGTAAAAACCATTGTCACTACAGATATGATCGATGAAATTGCAAAGCAAAGCGGAATAAGATGTTACAATGTACTTACCGGTTTTAAGTGGATCGCCGAATTAATAAAAGAAAAAGAAGCGCATGAGAATTATGTGATTGGTGGAGAAGAAAGTTATGGATTGATGATCGGTTCGAAGATACGCGATAAAGATGCAGTGAGCGCTGTTGCCATGTTGTGCGAAATGGCGGCGTACGAAAAAAACCAGGCAAAAACCTTATACAATAAACTGATTCAGCTTTATATCAAATATGGTTTTTATAAAGAAAGTTTAATTTCTATCACTAAAAAAGGAATGAACGGTCAGAAAGAAATTGCGGACATGATGGAAGCTTACCGAAAAAATCCTCCTGTAAATATTAATGGATCTACAGTTGTTCAATTACTCGATTATGAATTACGGAAAAGGAAAAATTTGCAGACCGGCGAAACATGGGATATAACATTGCCGGAATCAAATGTGCTGCAATTTATTCTTGCTGATGGAAGTAAAATTTCTGCACGACCATCGGGCACCGAGCCAAAAATAAAATTCTATTTCAGCGTGAATACAAAACTGAATGACGCAAATGATTTTGAAAAAGTGAAAGCCGAATTAGATAATAGAATTAATGGAATTATTATTGATATGAAATTGAAATAATTTTTTTTGCCACAGATTGCGCAGATAACCACAGATTAGTTTGTGAGATTTCTCTAAATTAATTAAATGTTTTTTTCTGTGTTTATCTATGTAATCTGTGGCAACTTCTTCCTAAAACAACTGCCATATGAGAAAAACTTTTTTATTTGCTGCCGCCCTTTTTTTTATTGCCCCAGGCTTTGCTAATGTTAGCGTTCCGAAATTTTTTAGCGATAATATGGTTTTGCAAAGAGACCAGCTTATTCCCATTTGGGGTTGGGCAAATGCCGGAGAAAAAATAACTGTTCAGTTTGATAAGCAGATCAAAACTATTAAGACCGGCAAAGATGGAAAATGGATGATAAAGCTTGAACCTGAAACTGCGGGTGGTCCTTTTCAATTGATCATTAAAGGGAAAAATGTTGTAACGATAAGCAA
>DATHPY010000271.1:0-3807 GCA_035483315.1 Puia sp.
GCATTGGTAACCGTGTGTTTCCAGGCGATAAAAGCGGCGGTTGCAAATCCGGTGAAGAGTTTAAGAACTGAGTAATGTGAAAATGGATAATTGATAACAAAGAAAACGTCGACTAACGCCCGCATTCATGCCGGTGATCCGTGCCGGAGAAAAAATAAAATATACAGTAGGTTTTATTTTATGAACCTGAAGTTCATAACCGCACTACAGTACAAGAGTGCGACGCAACGATGTTGAATAAAGAACAAATGCCGGGAGTAAAAAAAAATTAAAAAAATCGGAAAAATAATAGCTAATAACAGTAACAAACTCACAAGGAAAACCATCTAACAGGAAAATAATTCTATGTTCAAAAATTATCTGAAGGTGGCTATCCGGAATTTATGGAAAAACAAAGCTTTTTCTGCGATCAATATTATTGGTTTATCTGCCGGGATTGCTGTGTGTTTGCTTATTGTTTTATACGTGGTGGATGAATTGAGTTATGACAAATACGTTCCGAATGCGGATAGAATTTATCGCCTCGAAGCGGATCTTTATTTTAACGGAACAAGTTATTATGCTGCCGATTCTCCGGATCCTCTGGGACCAACACTTGTGCGTGAATCTCCGCAAGTGGAGCAGATGGTAAGGCTTTATTACCAAAACGACATTCTTGTAAAAAAAGATAATCAGAATATACAAGATCATAATGCGGTTATTGCAGACTCCACATTTTTTAAAGTATTTGCTATTCCGGTGATAGCCGGAAACACAGCAACAGCATTGAATGAACCCAATTCCATTGTAGTCAGCGAAACCACGGCCAAAAAATATTTTAACAGCACAGATGTTGTTGGGAAAACATTATATATAGATAACAACACCTACTGTAAAATTACTGCGGTGATAAAAGACATGCCTTCGAATTCTCATTTTCATTTCAATTTTATACGCAAGCACGGCACACAAGGCGAAAATGCGGATGGTTGGTTGAGTAATAATACATACTCATATATTTTGGCGAAACCAACCGCTACAATGGCAGCTGTTCAAAAAAGTGTAGATCGAATTATCAATATTTACGTTATGCGAGCTTTGGAAAGCGCCTTGCATACAACGGAAAAAGATGTTCACCAAAACGGCAATCATTTTCTTTATCATGCTATGCCACTTACAGATATTCATTTGCATTCAGATAAATCTTCAGAATTTGAAGCAAACGGAAATATTAATTATGTCTATATTTTTTCTGTGATCGCCGTTTTAATTTTACTCATTGCCTGCGTAAACTTCATGAATCTTTCCACCGCCCGTTCGGCAAACCGCGCAAAAGAAGTTGGCATACGAAAAGTTGCCGGTTCAACGAGATCAAATTTGATCTTTCAGTTTTTGATAGAGTCTGTTTTAATAAGTTTCTTTTCACTATTAATTGCATTAGGGCTTGCATTTTTGTTACTTCCTTTATTTAATCAGCTGGCAGGAAAACAAATGATCGCGGGTACATTATTTTCTTCGTGGATGATGCCTGTATTGATCGCATTGGTGTTAGTTGTTGGTTGTATTGCAGGAAGCTATCCCGCATTTTATCTTTCATCTTTTCAACCGGTGCAAGTGCTGAAAGGTACGATAGCAAAGGGTTTTAAGAGCAGCTGGCTTCGCGGCAGTCTGGTTGTTTTTCAATTTTGCATCTCAATAATATTAATTATCGGAACGATCGTAATTTATAACCAGCTTAATTATATACACAACAAAAAAATTGGTTTTAACCGCGACCAGGTCTTGGTAATACATAATGCGTGGTCGCTCGACAAACAAATAAAACCATTCCGGCAGGATCTGCTGAAAATTTCCGGAGTTGAAAATGCAACAATATGCGGCGCTCTTCCTACTGCGGGTAATTTTAATCAGAACGGATGGTTTCGTGATGCTTCGCTTAACCCAAAGCAGGCTGTAATTTTAACGGAATTCGATGTTGACGAAAATTATATTCCGACATTAGGTATGCAAATGGATAGCGGAAGAAATTTTTCCCGCGATTTTCTTTCTGACTCTACTGCTATCATTTTAAATCAGGCAGCAGTAAAACTTTTAGGATATAAAAATTCGCTGAATCAAATTTTGTATCGTCCCGATGGAGATAATAGCGCGCTTAGTGCAAAACCATATCATGTAGTCGGTATAGTTAAAGATTTTAACTTTAGCTCCATGCATGAAAAAGTTGGCCCGCTTTTAATTACAAAAAACGAATATTGGGCAGGCATCGCAGTACGGATCAATACAAAAAATATTCCTTCACTCATTAACCAGGTTGAAACTAAATGGAATAGTATGACGTCGGGACAACCTTTCAACTATACGTTCATGGATAATGACTTCAATAATATTTACAAAGCGGAACAACAAACCGGAAAACTATTTATAACGTTTGCCGTGTTTGCAATATTCATTGCTTGTCTTGGTTTGTTTGGTTTGGTTACCTATGCTGCGGAACAACGCACAAAAGAAATTGGCATTCGCAAAGTGCTTGGTGCAAATGTTGGCGGCATTGTAACAATGATCTCAAAAGATTTTTTAAAACTTGTGTTGATCGCAGCGGTGATCGCATTTCCTATTGCATGGTGGGCAATGAATAAATGGTTGCAAAGCTTTGCATTCAGAACAAATATAAGCTGGTGGATATTTTTATTGGCAGGTTTATTAACGATCATCATTGCATTGGTAACCGTGTGTTTCCAGGCGATAAAAGCGGCGGTTGCAAATCCGGTGAAGAGTTTGAGAACGGAATAGCTAATGTGATAATGTGAAAATGAATGCAGACGATTATTCAAAAGATAGTGTGGAAGATAAAATATTTGGTTTTGTTATAAAGCACGGTCCTTCTCCACGCGGAGAAGGATAAGAGGATGAGGCAAAAGATAAAATATAAAGGAAGTTTTATTTTATAAACCTGAAATTCATAAATGCACTACAGTACAAGAGCGCGACGCAACGATGCTGAGGAAAGAACAAATGTCGGGAGCAAAAAATTAATTCAAAAATTACTGCAAATCTCCCGTAACAAAATAACACTTGATTCCAAGAATGGTCAATGCAGTTAATCTTATTGATCCACCTGTAATAATAGTCACCGTATGAACACCAACACCGCCATTCCATCCTGTGGTTTTGTTATAATAATAAACTGTAGGCAATGTGGTGAGTGAGTTGGGGTAATTTGAATAATTAATTATTTCGCAGGTAAACCCATCGGGAAGATTTTCCGGGACAATAGGAGATCCTGCATTTTGCGAGTAATAAATATTTCCGGACGAAGAAGCAATAAGTGGTACGTTGTCTGCTTCAATTGCCGTTTTAATCCCTGTAACCAATCGCATCCACGCACTGCCGTTGTAATAATAATAACCGGCAACAACATCACTCGTTGCTGTAGTATTATACACAACAAGTCCGGTTGCGGGCGATGCAATTGTGCTCACATCCGTTGTGCCGGTAAGCGCAACGCGCGGCGGCAACATGCCCTTGTGCGCATTGGAAATATCAATTTGCGCCGAAGCATCGGGAGAAGTTGTTCCGATCCCTACCTGCGCATTCAGCAATTGTGCGCTAAAAAAAAATAATGCAATAGTGAATAAAATTTTCATGTTCTTATTGTTTGATAAATGATTTTGTAGTTGTTGTTCCGTCAGCAAATATTATTGAGATAAGATATGCGCCTTTTAATAATGATGATGTATTCAAATTACAATTCGTTGTATTTAAATTTTGCGCCAGGGAAATTTGTTTTCCATCATTGCTGAACAAATTAACAGACGTTATCATTTTCGC
>DATHPY010000272.1:0-2644 GCA_035483315.1 Puia sp.
CCCAATAAAATGGAGTAATTATAAGAATAGCCATTGATGGTAGGTATTTTTTGAAACCCGCCAAAAAAATCATTTCCCTGTGCAGTGATTATCTGGATACCGGTTACCGATGGGAGATTATATTCAGCGATGGTTTTTACATTAATAGTTCCACCGGGAGCTGTTTTTGCAGAATCATAATATAACCTGGTTTGATCCTCATTTCCATCTGCATTATTACCTGTATATGCTTCCCAATGGGTGAGATTATCCAGGGCAAAATTAATATTGACCGGACAGCTTTGCGCTTGGCAGAAAATTTTGGGAGAAATGAATAATAACCCAATCAATATTATCAAACTATTCTTCATAAAGCGTACTGATAAAACCCATAACAAGGATGTTACTGAATTGTCCGTTTTAAAAAATCATTCACTATTTCATTACTAAGGTTTACGGTTTCAAACATTCCCATGTGGGCCGCTCCCATGAGAATATGAAAATAACATAATTCCGGTAAATAGCTTTGCTGAAGGCTATGTTCAATTGGGACTGCATTGTCCTTTTCTCCTGCAATAAATAAAACCGGTTTTTTAAAACTTTTTAATACTTGGGTGCGATCAGGTCTTTTCATCATAGCATCGTAATAAGATACGAGCGAATCAGGGTTAAAGTTGTTATATCTTTCAATTAATTCATTTACAATTTCAGGGTGTTTTTTGTTGAAATCTTCTGCAAATAAATTGGGAACAGATTGTTTAATAAAATCCCCCGAACCATATTTCTTAATAAACACAATTGCTTTTTTTCGCGCCGTTTTCTTTTCTTCACTATCTGCATAAGCTGTTGAGTGAAATAATCCGAATGCTTTTAATTTTTCACGATATTTTTCTGCAAAAGCCAATGTAATATATCCGCCTAAACTATGACCGATAATAATGCAGGTAGAAATCTTTTCTTCATCCAAAACAAATTTTATGCAATCTGCAAAATCCGCGATGCTTAGTAGTTTAGAATTAAAGGATGAATTACCGCTTCCGGGCAGATCAGGAATAATGAGTTTGTAACTTTTTGCGAGGTATGCAATTTGATTTTGCCATATTGTACCATCTTCTGCAAAACCGTGAATGAGAACTACTGGAAAACCTTCGCCTTCTATCCTATAAAAAACCGGGGAAGATTCGTAATTAATAATTTTATCCACGACTTCGCTTGCTCTTAATAATGGCAATAATATCCCAAAGTACAAGAAGAATTGCAAATATCATAGCGAGTTTGGAAATAATATCACCATATTTTACATAAAAAGTTTCGCCGGCTTTTGATACCGGAACATCTAATTTAATGGAAGCAACTGTATTATAAGGTTGCGGATTTATCACTTCTCCATAAGGATCAATAAAACAAGTAACACCAGTGTTAGCGCTCCGCGCAATCCAGCAACGGGTTTCGATGGCGCGCAATCGCGCATAATTTTCATGCTGTTTATAACCGCTGGTATTTCGCCACCATCCGTCATTGGTAATAATGACAATAATATTTGCGCCATTATGAATATACTTCGACATAAATTCTCCATAAATACTTTCATAACAAACCGCCGGAGCGATTTTGTAAGTGTTGTTGTACGTTTTAAAAACAGTGCGCTCATTTTGCTTTACGTAGCCGCCTGCCGTGCCTCCAAATTCTTCAAACCAACTACTCATAAATTTTAAAAAATATGGCAGCGTTTCCGCTCCGGGAACTAATTTGGATTTATGATAAGCCTGGTAACTATTGCCATCCATCAACACTGCGCTATTGTATTCTTCAAAATATTTATTGGTGTTTGGAATTTTTTCTGAGTTTGATGTTTTGTGTTGTTCATCATAAATGCGAAATCCTTCAACACCTGTGAGTAAATTTATTGTTGAATGTTTTTTTAAAAAATCCCAGGCTGGCTGAATGAAATAATTTGTTTTTATTGAATCTTCTTTAACCGGAACCGGAACCGCAGTTTCCGGCCAAACAACCAATGCGGTGTTGGAATCAATTTGTGATTCACTAAGCTGAATTAATTTTCGCAATTCTGCTTCTTCTTTTCCGGCGGCAAATTTTTCATCCCACGGATCAATGTTGGGTTGAACGAGAACGATATTTTTAGTTTGTGGCTTGTAGTTTGTGGTTTGTAGTTTGAAAGAATTAATAATTAAATAAGAACCGAGAAATGGAAGAATGAGATCGGCAAGCAACCAGATGAAATGGTGAATAGTGAATGATGAGTTTTCCGTTTTTAGTTTATAGTTTTCAGTTTTTATTATCAATTGAAATATCGAAATATTGATCAGCAAGATCCATAATGTTCCGCCACTCGTTCCGGTATATTCATACCATTGCACCCAACCGGGATGTGTTGCAAAAACATTTCCGAGTGTAAGCCACGGCCAACTTAATTCCCAATTGAGATGTATCCATTCAAACGTTAACCAAAAAACAATTAAAGAAATAAAACCGATAGTTGCGCCAAATCTTTTCCTCATATTATAAAAGCCCATCCACGGAATGCACATCAGTAAAGGATTTAGCACAATCGCTAAAACGCCGCCGATAACTGTTGAGTTGAGAACCCACCATGTTGTACCGATATTCCAGACGAATAATGTGAGATAAGTAAGCCAAAAAAATT
>DATHPY010000273.1:0-4195 GCA_035483315.1 Puia sp.
TTGACAATATTTACATAAGCTCCTGAAATTGGTTGACTGTTTACATCAACAACTTTTCCGACAAATTCATTGGCGTTATTTGATTTGTCAAAAGCCGTAATATTTTTTGCAGTTGCAAGTTTATTTGACGCATCATTATTATTGCTGAGATTATCTGTCTCAAATTTTTTATTATTCACCGCGAGTGAAGAAGCGGATGCGTCTGCGTTCTTATCATCAGCAAGAGTATCAGTGATTTTTTCTTTCGGCGCAACATTTGATTTTATTGAAACTCTGTGAACTTTTTGTTTCTCTTTTTTTTCAATTCTCTTTTCGTTTATAGCGACGTCAGCATTTGAATCGGATAATGATTGTGGTTTTGATTGAACAACCGAATCGTTTTTATTAACAATTATTGAATCAGTGTCAGGCTTTTTCGCTTCTGTCTGTGCAATATTTTTATTCTCAAACTTATTTTTATCAAAGTAGTTATAAGTTAATACCCCGGTAGCGGTAAAAATCAGTAATGTAGCTGCGACCTGCCAGCGTATGCGGTTTATAGCAATCACTTTCGCTTTTCTTTTTTCAGTAATTCTGTCGGATAATCTTCTTTGCAATTCATTAATATCAGCATTCAGAGATGCGCTGCCATGTTGTTTGATACTGTTCTCCATTCCTTCAATTGCATCTGCAAGAAACGGATCATCAAGCGCGGCTTTTTCAATAGCATACATTTCTGCCGCAGACAATTTCCCCACGACATAATTTTGTATGTCTGCTGCCGAGTAATGTTTTATATTTTTTTTGTCATCCATGTATTTGCAATGAACTATTAACCATGATCTATCAACCTACTTTCCATACAAATTTTTAAATTTCTTCTTCCGTTTTGAATCTGACTGCGGATTTTATTCCATTCCAAACCAGTTATGTCTGCAATTTCTTTATAACATTTATTCTCTAAATAAAATAAGGTCACGGTTGTTTTTTGTTCGGGAGCAAGGGTTTCTAAGCAATCCTGCAATTGATTTAGTTGGTCTTCTTTTTCAAATACACCATTCAGATGCACATCTTCCGTTAATTGCATACGCTCAGCGTCTAATTCTTTTATAGGTAAATGTTTAGCGGATCGCAATTGCATCAGGCAAAAATTTTTGCTCAGCGTGTACAACCAGCTTTTAAAATTTTCTACATCATGTTTTTTCAATTTCACAATTAATTCTTCGAAGATGGACATCACAGCATCTTTTGATTTTTCTTTGTCTTTAAAATATTTCAAACACACGCCAAAAACCAATTCCGTATAACGCTGGTATAATTCGCCGAGCGTTTTTAAATCGCCGGATTGTTTGTAGAGCGCGATCAATTCCTGATCGGTAGCAGATGAAGATGATATATTTTTTAATAAAGACAATTATGTAACCGTCATTTGAATTACTATTAAGCATTGTTGCGTCGCATTACGTTCATCTGTAGTGCTACTATTTAACTCTGGTTTCCTATTCTAAAATCAAAAATATTTAATGCTCGCTTCAATAAACTAATCAATAAAAATCTTTTCATAACAAATTAATAATTTTTTCTGATGCTTTATGTAATTATCATGGTTGCCGCATCTGTATAGTAAACCTGCGTTATGTCAAAATCAATACTGGTACGGATTCCCAAACCATGCCATGAAAACTGGAATTCAATGGACGAAACCACAAAGGGACGTTTTTGTAATTCCTGCTGCAAAGAAGTAATTGACTTTACCTTACTGAGCGACGCACAGATCGTTAAATACATGTCCAAATCTTACCAAAATGTTTGCGGGCGTTTTGAAAATGAACAGCTCGGCAGAAGTTTAATAATGAAGAACGAAAGAAAATTGCCATTTTTAAAATATTTTATTCACGTTATTGTACCAGCGCTGTTAATATCAAATAAAATTTCTGCGCAAGGAAAAACTGTCGGAGATACGATAGTATGTACGCCGCCAAAATTAATTAATGATGATACGCTAACGAGGAGGATTATGCTGGGGAAAGTATTCAACGAAACAGCAACAAATCAACGTCTAATAACAATTATCGGACAGGTTATTGATGAAAATCATTCTCCGGTTCCGTTTGCAACAATTCTTATCAAAGGCGCAAAAAGAGGTGTTTCTGCAAACGCAGATGGTATGTTTGAATTAAAAGTTTCTTCCAAAGATAAAAGAGTGGTTCTAACTGCAAGTTGTGTTGGGTACGAACCTAAAGAAATGCAGGTAGATCTGAAAAATATTAATAACGATACGCTAAATATTTCAATGCAAATGACACGATCAACAATGGGTTTAGTAGGGGACGTAGTAGTCGTATCCACCAGGAAGAAAAAAATATTGGATACCATTTCTAACGTCATCAATAAATTTCAACCTAAAGCAAATGTAAAAATATATCCCAACCCTGTTCATCGTGGCGACGAGTTCAATATAAATTTTGATGTAGAAAATTTCGGAGACTACAATATGACAATGCTTAACAGTTCCGGCCAAATTATAATGGAGAAAAAAATTCAGATCAGTTCAAAGATTCAAACTGAACAAATAATTTGTGATGGTCGTCTTGTTCCGGGGATTTATATTTTGCAGATTATTGAACAGTTAACCAAAAAAAATTACATCAATAAAATTGTTGTTTTATAGTATTATTGCTTTTGATAAACTCTTACATAATCAACCAGCATTTGTTGCGGTAAAATGGAATCATCAATCCCTTTTGCTGCGCCCCAGTTTCCGCCAAAAGCAACGTTCAATAACAAATGCATCGGCTGACTGAATGGCCACGCATCATAACCCGTATGCTCATTCGCAAATGTGAAATATTTATTGTCATCAATATAAATGGTAATATTTTTTTCATCCCATTCCAATCCATAAACATGAAAATTATCCATGCAATCTTTCACTGTAGTTACAGCTGTTTTTTGTGTATGGATAACGTGATTGTATTTTTTACAATGAATAGAACCATGAATAACTCCGGGATCAAAACCAACATGCTCCATAATGTCAATCTCTCCATCATCCGGCCATTTTAATGGAGTGGTTGAACCAAGCATCCAGATTGCCGGCCAGGTTCCTAATCCTTTTGGCAACTTCGCGCGCACTTCTATCTTTCCATATTTCCAATCGCCTTTGCCTTTGGTTATTAATCTCGCAGAAGTATAATTTTTATCATCCCATTTTTCTTTTTTCAATTCTATTATTAAATTTCCATTTTCCACGCGAGCATTTTCCAATCTTTTATTTGTGTAGTATTCCAGTTCATTATTTCCCCAACCATTTCCGCCAATATCGTAATTCCATTTTGTTGAATCCGGTAAACCGGTATAATTAAATTCATCACTCCAAATCAATTTCCAGTCAGCTTTTTTGTGAGTTGAAAAATTGGTGAAAAGGATAATGATAAAAGAAAACAGTAAAACGCGATTAAGAATTTTCATACTAAGAATTTTATTACACGAATTCAAACGAATTACGCGAATGTAAAAAATAGTGCAGGTAATTCGTGTAATTCGCAGAAAAAATTCGTGTAAACTCACAAAAAATTTTGCCGATATACTTATTGCCTATATTTTTGCTACTCAATAATGAGATACAATTTGCACCATAACCATCATCATACTTGCCTTAAAAGGTAAGCCAGGGGTGTTTTGTGCAATAACAATAAACTATTAAGGGCTTACATTTGTAAGCCTTTTTTATTTGTAAGAATGATAGCCACAGATTCACAGATAAATTTCACCTTCTGTGTTTCAGTGCGATCTGTGGCAAAAAAAATTAAAAATGCAAGAGAAACTTAAAATAGCAATTCAAAAAAGCGGGCGACTGCACGATGGTTCTGTCAGCCTGCTACAGGAATGTGGTATTGATGTAATAAACGGAGTAAATAAATTAAAAGCCGAAGCCAGCAATTTCCCGCTCGAAGCTTATTTTTTCCGCGATGATGATATTCCGCAATACGTGGAAGATGCGGTTGCTGATATCGGGATCGTCGGCGAAAACGTAATGTATGAAAGCAATAAGAAAGTGATTTTTGTTGAAGAACTTGGATTTGCCACTTGTCGTTTAAGCATCGCCGTTAGAAAAGGGGAAGATTATAAAAATGCATCTTATTTGAATGGGAAAAAGATTGCAACGTCTTACCCGGTTTTATTAAAACAATTTCTTGATAAGAACAATATTAAT
>DATHPY010000274.1:0-2469 GCA_035483315.1 Puia sp.
CATACAATAGAAGATACAGGTATCGCATTAGGCGAAGCGATATTAAAGGCGCTGGGTGATAAAAGAGGTATAGAACGCTATGGTTTTTTATTGCCGATGGATGATTGTCTGGCACAGGTAGCCATCGATTTTGGCGGAAGAAACTGGATCGTTTGGGAAGCTGAATTCAAAAGAGAAAAAATAGGAGAGATGCCAACAGAAATGCTCTTTCATTTTTTTAAGTCTTTTTCCGATGCGGCAAAATGCAATTTGAATATTGAATGTAAAGGTGAAAATGAACATCATAAAATAGAAGCGATCTTTAAAGCATTTGCAAAAGCAATACACATGGCTGTTAGACGCGACCCAATGAGTAATTATCTACCAAGTACAAAAGGAATTTTATAGATGGATAGAACACGGATTTGTTATGATGATTATGATAAGCTATGATTATCTTATTAAATCACAATCATCATAACAAATCGGCGTTCCATCAAAAAAAACTAAAAATTTATGTCTGTTAAAACCTCGTTCATTGACGAATTAAAAAATGAAGCGATCAACTCAAAAAAGATGCTTGAAAAAGTCCCGTTGGATAAAGCCGATTGGAAACCGCATGAAAAGTCAATGAGCATTGGAAGACTTGCAACCCACATGGCCGAAACAAGTCATTGGATTTATGAAATCCTTGAAGCGGATGAATTTGATTTTGCCGCCCGAACATTCAAACCTCGCGTCGCAGCGTCACAAGAGGAATTGCTCGAAATTTTTGATAATAATTTTACCAGATCAATTGCTGCACTCGAAAATGCAAGCGATGATGATTTCGAAAAAAAGTGGACTGTAAAAATGGGCGACAAAATTTTATTTCAAATGCCAAAAAAAATCGCCATCCGCAGCTGGGGATTCAGTCACACTATTCATCATCGCGGGCAGTTATCAGTTTATTTGCGCATGCTGAATATTCCTGTTCCCGGAATGTATGGGCCAAGCGCAGATGAAAAATAAATTTCTCAATTGAAAAATGTCTCAATGACTCAATTGAGACATTTTCACATTTTCGAATTTGCACATTTGTCTATAGTTTAAAAAATATTTTCTTTGTATACAAAAAATAACACAGCAACCATTCCATTGCAAAGACAGATAATGAACTTAAAATTAATGCAAGTGTTTCGGGTGTATTAATAAAGCCAAGTAAACCGCTGTTGATCGCGGTAATGTATCCTGTGAACCATCTGTCGCCGACGATCTCAAAAAATAAATAAATAAAGATCGAGTTCATACCGACAACAAGAAAAAATTTCAAATATTTTCTATGATCTTTAATATCTATCCACCAATAACTCGCAGATAAAAAACATAAACACCACCCAAGCGATGCAATAGTAAATGAAGAAGTGGCAATTCGTTTAATGATGGGTGTTATATGCGCATAATCTAAACCATAACCAATAATAAAACAAACAAGCGCCCAAATTAAAAGTGTTTGGATTTTTTTATTTCCGTTAATTAGTAATTTCCCGGCAAGCGCGCCGGCAATTGTATGAACCGCGGTGGGAATACAATTTATAGCAACCCAGCCGCCTTTGTTTATTTTGTTCATCAATAATACATCAACATAATTTCCAAAATTGTGCTGGTCGGTAAATGGCTGATTGAAATTTGGAACGTTCGTAAAGCGATATAAAATTTCAGTGAGTAATAACAATCCAATACAAACTAAAATTTGAGCAGTCGCATTCCATCTAAAAATTAAAAACGCAACCAATGTCGTGAACGAAAGTTGAGTCAATACATCCCACAATTCAAACGATAATCCTGATGGACGAACCGCATAATCCAGAACTCCCCAAAAGAAAAGCCAGAAACATCTTTTTAATGTTTTTTTAAATGATTGCTGCCATGTCATTCCCTGCGCAGATTGTTTCGTTAATGAAAAAGCCATGGCGACACCAGCCATAAACATAAATGATGGTTGGATCAGATCCCAAAAACGCAAACCATTCCATGGATGATGAGAAAATTGCAGAAAAAAATTATTTAAAACCGGCTGATCTTTTGTCGCATCAAAAAGATGCTCATACAAACCGGTACTTTCCAGCGCTAGTAAAACCATTATTGCTCCGCGAAGAAAATCAAGTGAAAGCAGTCGTTGTGTTGGTTGTGGGTTTAGTTGTTGCATAACATTAATTAGAAAGAAAATTTATGAATAAAGTTTGTAGTTATCAAAAAAGCTTGCATATTTGCATTACAATGAAACAAACTCAAATCAATATTCAGTGGTGGTGGCATACAAACCTTAACCGGGGCTTGTAAGCTGCTATTGTTGTTTATACGAAACACCATATTCAGGGCCCCGATACAAATCGGGGCTTTTTTTATTGCTTTTACGTAAGCCCGGTACATTGACAAACGATTGAATATCAAATAGCCGATAACGATTTTATGAAGAAAATAGCTTTACAGACAAGTGTCAAAAAAATG
>DATHPY010000275.1:0-3345 GCA_035483315.1 Puia sp.
TATTGATGAAATGGATGTGGAAATAATCGCAGATGGTGTTCATGTTCCGGCGCCATTATTAAAATTGGTTTGCAAAATAAAAGGACCTAATAAAATTGCGCTCATCACCGATGCGATGCGCGCAGCAGGAATACCGCCGGGAAAAAGCGTGATCGGAAATATTAATACAGGCATTGAAGTGATTGTTGAAGATGGCGTTTCGAAATTGCTCGACAGAAGCGCGTTTGCCGGAAGTGTTGCAACTGCAGACCGTTTAGTAAGAACGATGATCAATATGGCTGGTGTTTCATTAATTGATGCAATTAAAATGATAACACTGACGCCCGCCACGATTATGAATATTTCCGACCGAAAAGGTTCTTTAACTCCCGGTAAAGATGCTGATGTCATAATCTTCGATGAAAATATCTCTGTTCAAACTACAATGGTGAAAGGGAAAATCATCTACCAGGAATAATAATGATTGCTTCAGCTCAAGTTCATGATCTTAAACAGGCATTCATTCTACCTAAACTTGTATAAAATCATTTTTTTATTTTCTTAATCACTTCTTTTTACATATTCATTCACGTTAGTTTTTTATTTTATTTGTATTCACCAAACCAATGCAAAGCTGTAATTGCCATTCATATAATTTAAAGATTAATTAGCTGTCGGAAAAATACAATCCTGTGATGCAGTATTTATTTTTATGCCGTTGTTTATAATCCCGTTTTTAATCAACAATCTTTAAAATATACATATTGAAACCATTACTGCTGGCTGCCTGTTTTTCTTTTTTATGCTGCGTTGCATTTGCGCAAAATGCAAAGCCAACGATAACAATTAAAGGATCGGTTATTGATTCTTCAACCAATACCGCACTCGCGTATGTTACTGTTGCACTCCAGGACGTGGAAACAAAACTCGCTGTAAAAAGCGCTGTATCAAAAGAGAATGGGAGTTTTGAAATATCAGCGCCAGCCGATAAAACCTATCAAATTGTATTGGCATTTACGGGATATACAAGCAAGATCATTCCACTAACGAATCAAAATTCAAATGCAGATATTGGAAAAATTTTCCTGTCTCCGTCCGGCAAACAAATGAAAGAAGTTACTGTAACCGGTTTAAGACCGGTGATGAAAAGACAAATAGACGGCATCACTTATGATGTAACCGCCGACCCTGAAAGCGTGGCCCTGACTGCATTAGACATCATGAGAAAAGTTCCGTTGCTGACAGTGGATGCATCCGATAATATCAAACTCAAAGGAAACTCGAATTATAAAATTTTAATTAACGGAAAAGAATCAGCCCTTGTTGCAAAAAATCCTTCTGATGTTTTACGCGCAATGCCGGCAACAAATATTGAACGCATTGAAGTGATCACAACGCCGCCTGCAAAATATGATGCAGAAGGATTAGCCGGCATCATCAACATCATCACCAAAAAAAATATTGATGAAGGTTATAATATTGGAATCAATGGCCGCTACAATTCAGTTTGGGGACCGGGAATAAATATGAATGCAACTTTGAAGCAAGGCAAATTCGGGTTATCCGCTTTTGCAGGATTTAATGTACGAGGAGATCAAACTGTTGGCTTTGGCAATTCGCTTTCTTATTCTGCAGATAATTCAAACCTAACTCAAACCGGAACCAATACTTTCAATGGCAAAAACCGGTATGGCGAAGCGGAATTAAGTTATGAAATAGATACTTTGAATCTTATTACCAGTTCAATACAATTTTATCATGGAACCAATAATCAAAGCAGCACGCAAATTTCAAATATGGTTGATAGCAATGGCGCTGTTGAACAAAAATATAGTTTACTGAATTCCGGTTACAATAGTTATGAAGGACTTGATGCTGCGGTTAATTACCAGTTAGGTTTTAAAAAAGACAAGAACAGGCTATTGACTCTTTCCTATAAATTCAGTTATTCGCCGAACAAACAATTCAACGATAACATTTTTGCCGACACGATAAATTATGATCAGGCTAATTACAAACAATACAATAGCGCCGGAAATAAAGAGCATACCATTCAATTGGATTATGTTCAGCCTTTTAATAAATTAACCCTTGAAGCTGGCGGTAAAACGATCATCAGAAATAATTTCAGTGATTTTGAAACTGATAATTTCGACGACACACTGCATAAATATGTTGTGGATACTTTACAGAGTAATAATTTCAATTACCATCAGGATATTTTGAGTTTGTACAATTCTTACCAATACAAATGGAATGATAAATGGACGGCAAAAGGCGGATTGCGTTTGGAACATACTTCTATTAACGCTGATTTTATTTCTGTCGGAAGTTCGGTAAACCAGGATTACAATAATTTTATTCCGTCAATCTCTATTCAGCGAAGTTTAAAAAGCAGCAGTATGACTTTTGGATATACTGATCGCATCAGTCGCCCGGGAATTTACCAATTGAATCCATTTGTTGATCAGTCAAATCCTAAATTCATTAACACAGGTAATCCAAATTTAAAACCCGAATTAAATCACACATTCGAACTTAACTATAGCAGTTTTTCAAAAGGTTCCATTAATATCGGTTTGAGTTATGCATTCTCAACAAACTCAATTCAAAATGTAACAGGCTTGCAAATAAATAATGCTACAAACGATACGGTTACTGTTACAACATTTCAAAATCTTGGCAGCAATAGCAGGCTCGGATTAAATGTCAACACGACGCTTACTATAATAAAAGATCTGACGATCAGTTTAAATGGACAAGGTTCCCGTATATGGTTGAAGGGAACTTACAACGGGCAGCTTTACCACAATCAAGGTTTCACTGGCAATGCATTTTTTAATGGCGGTTATAAATTCGGAAAAGGATTTCGTTTTGGAATTGACGCAGGATTATTCAGCGGAGAAGTGAATTTGCAGGGAAAAGTGAGCAGCTTTATTTATTCATCGTATGTGCTTTCAAAAACTTTCCTGAACAAAAAAGCAACAATATCATTAGTGTCAAACAATCCTTATAGTAAATTTTTTACTTCACGCTCCTATGTTTCCACTCCTGATTTTTACCAGTCATCGTTCAATCAAAATCCTTACCGCACATTTGCGGTCAGGTTTAATTTCAGATTTGGAAAGTTAAACAGCGACATCAAAAAGAATCAACGCGGAATAAATAATGATGATACAAAAGCCGGTAAAAGCGCTAACTCGGGACAGTAAATTCATTACACGAATTTTTACGAATTAAAACATTTAACGAAAATTAATTCATGCAATTCGCCTTAATTCGTGTTATCAGTAATTCATTTTTTGGCAACCGGCACTGGACCTTTATTCATCATCGTTGCGTCGCACTCTTGTACTGCAACAATTC
>DATHPY010000276.1:0-2206 GCA_035483315.1 Puia sp.
TGGATACTCAACTCATCAGAAAAATAATACGGATGATGAGAAATACAGAAGTTATAATGATAACGGAAGTTATAGTTTAAAAGATTTGAAACAATTGGTTGCAGAAAGCATAATCAAGCATATTGTATTCACGTTCTATGGAATATTTTATAAAAACGACTGGTATATAATAGATGAATTTTCATGTTTTGAAGAAAATACAAAGGAAGATACTCAAGCTTTTTTTAAGGAGATGCATATGTCTCCAAACGCACTCAAATTAAATGAACTTTTTAAAGAAGTGCCACAATTTAGAAAGGAAATTGATTATAAAAAAGTTGAGCAGATGATATTTGAACGAACGGAGATATTGTTAAACTTATAAGCACAAACTATGAAGAAAGTAAAAAATCTTTGATTTCGTCAGAAACCTGAACAAAGAAGATGTTCCTTTTAAACAATCTCCTCAATATTTACAACATCGTGAATTTATCGGGCAACCATTGTTAGTTGCATATAAGAAACAAGAGAACAAAAGCCGAATAAACAAAACTTTTGAAGATTTCATAAACGAATCTGTTTTTATTCCTTTTATTCAACTTTTAAAAAATCAAAGACCTTTAGAATTTTTAAAAACATATCCATTATATCACCCTACTAATTTCCATTAATCTATCCCAATTCAAAAGAATATTCGATTTGCATTGTGAAAGTCAAAAATTCAGATAACAACAGCAGGCTTTATTATTTTTTATTTATGAAAGAAAAACAAATTTTAGAATGGACTTATCCAAAACCCCGGACAGCTGGCGGTCATCACTCTTTTTATATTATTGAAGACATAAAAGATTTATCGTCTTGGCGAGAAGAATTTGATTTGCATGAGCCATCAATAACGATGGATGATTCAAATTTCTGGAATGAATATGTTTTTAAAAAAGAAATGGAAGATATTTATACCTGCGTGAAGTTGAGTATAAGAATTTTCAAAAAGGTATTTACCCTGGCTTTTAAAAGACTAAAATCCCATCCAAATTATTAGCAACAGATTTCTCACTTCGTCCCGCTCGAAGCGGGATTCGAAATGACGATCTGATTTTATTCCTAAACTCATTATCACATTTTCACATCAGCATATTATCACATTGCTTCACGCTTCGTCTCCTTTGTAATAACAATTCCGGCATCGCGGTTCGTAAATATCTTTTTCTCCTAAAAAAATCTGTGTATCGTGATTTGTTTTCCGGTAAGAATAATTCGCGATGTTGCCGCACTTTACACAAATGGCGTGCAGCTTGGTTATATAATCTGCTTTGGCAAGAAGATTGGGAACTTGTCCGAATGGTTTGCACATGTAATCCATATCAAGACCGGCAACAATAACTCTCACTCCGTTTAATGCAAGCTGGTCGCAAACATCAGGAAGGTCATCATCAAAAAATTGCGCTTCATCAATGCCAATAACCTCAGCGTTTTCAACGAGCGATAATATAATTTTTGAATTGGCGACAGGATTGGAGATGATGGCATTTTCATCGTGCGACACAATATTTTTTGCATCATAACGGGTATCCATATCCGGTTTAAAAATTTCTACGTTGAGGTTGGCAATTTTTGCGCGTTTTAACCTGCGGATGAGTTCTTCTGTTTTGCCTGAAAACATGGAGCCGCAGATGACTTCTATCCATCCGCGACGCATATTGTTAATATTTGGTTCAATAAACATAGGGCTTGAAAAACTTTTATATTTTTATGGATTGATTTTTGATTTCAGTACTATTGAATAATGATTATGGAACGATTGCAGGAACTTATCGGCAAATTAAAGGAACAATTTGAACAAAATGCTCCGGCTTCGCAAATGTTGCTGACCACTCAACTTATTCAGAGCGAACTATTCAGAACCAATCAGCAATCATCTTCAACTCTCGGTACTGCAAAAGTAGCAGTTACGATGCCATCTGCAATGAAAATTAATGTGGTTGAAAAGGAAGTTGAAAAGATTCCTGTAAAAGAAGTTGATGTTGAAATAAAAAAATTCGCACAGCCGGTAAAACAAGAGCAACTTGATAATTGGTCGTACAATAATCCGATGGCTGATGTGCCCACACTTGCGCAACAACAGATCGCTAAAGAAGTAAATGATTTCATTGGCAACGATAGCATTTCTTTAAACGAAAAATTAAAAGGCGACATAAAAGAATTGGCGAGTTCATTAAAACACAGC
>DATHPY010000277.1:0-2519 GCA_035483315.1 Puia sp.
TTTTTGTTGAAGGATGATTCCACATATCCTCGTCCATTGCCGGCGCAACGATTACCGGGCATGTTGCGGAAAGATAAGTTGCAAGCAACAAATTATCGCATAAACCATTGGCCATTTTTGCAAGTGTATTACAACTTAATGGAGCGATGATCATAACATCTGCCCAGCGGCCTAATTCAACATGATTAGTCCATGAATTTTCTTCGAACAGATCAATCAGCACTTTATTTTTTGAAATGGTAGAAAGAGAAAGCGGGCTAACAAAATCCTTTGCAGCAGCCGTCATTATTACTTTAACTTCTGCACCGGCTTTTATAAATTGTCTTACTAATAAAATAGATTTATACGCAGCAATACTTCCAGTAACGCCTAATAATATTTTTTTGTCGTTCAACATATAAATAAAATTATGCCTTTTATTTTATGCAAACATTATGGCTTTCTTAAAAATAAAATGCGACGGTACAAGCCATCGCATTTTCATTCAATAAAGAAAAATATTTTTTAGCTGAACAAATCATCTTCGTTCTTACGATAATAAATTTTGTCTTCAAGAAACTCCTGCGTAGCAAGTAATGCCGGGTTGGGCATTCTTTCATAAGCTTTGGAAATTTCTATTTGTTCTTTGTTCTCATGTATTTCTTCGAGATTGTCTGTATGACTTGCAAATTCTTCCAGCTTATTATGCAATTCTTCTTTTAAAGAGACATTGATCTGGTTTGCTCTTTTTGCAACAATGGCAATGGATTCATAAAGGTTTCCTGTTTTGCCTTTGATCTCATTTAAATTTTTTGTTTCAACTACGTTAGCGGTGCTGGCGCTAACTTGTCTTCTTAAGCGGCTCATTTTTTAAAGATTTTATATTGTTTTGAGATGAATTCAAATATACCTGAACTTCTTTGGTTAATTTACTGTCCGGAAAACGATCAATGAAATCATTACAATCTGCTATCACCTGTTGAAATCTATCTTCCTTTTTTTCATCAACACTTAATGCGGCAAACTGGAAATCCGCCCTGATGACATATAATTTATACAGATCGCCTTTTTCCGAATCCGGATAGCTGTTTAATAAAGTGGTAAATGTAATGGACGCAGCCTTGTAAAAATTCATATCATAATACAATTGAGCACTTTTAAAATCTTTCTGTTCAAGTTTTGCGCGGCATTTATCAATAATATCCGTTGCATCTTTTATTCTTGCAGAACCCGGATGTGTATTAATGAAAGCCTGCATAAACCCAATTGTTTTTGTAGTATTGGTTTGATCCAGTTCTGCTTTTGGCGATTGTTTATAAAAAGTATATGCGCGCATGTATTCCATTTCTTCAGCCTTCTGGCTATTTGGGAAAACTTCAACAAATCCTTTAAATAAATTTTCCGCGTTTGTATAGTCTTTCAGATAAAAAGAACAGTATGCGAATTTGTAATACAAATCTTCAAACTGGGCGCTGGCTTTAAATATCGGAAAAAGCTCCTCATACAATTGCTCGGCGTGATTGTAATCTTTCTTCACATAATAGTTCTCAGCCATTCTCAATTTGTACTCATTATCCTTACTTTTCATGATTTTAGAAAAGCTTGCATTTTTTTTATGATTCCAGAACGCAAGACTATTGCCTGCATTGGATAAAAAAGTACAAGATGAAATTGAAAAAGAAGCTAGTAATAGTAATATGAATAATCTCATAAAAGTTTGCAAAGTTAAGCTTTTCGGACAAAAATGAAATTATTCGGCTACAAGCCCAAAAATAATGAGTTAATGATTAGATAAAAAACCCTCCGTTTTTAGCGGAGGGTTTTATGGAATTATTTAAAAGAATCTTTTTACTTCTTCTTTCTCAGGTTTGGATGCGGAGCAGGAACTGTATTAGGTCCTTCTTCGCCGGTTCCATCTTTCAAATCAATAGTGTTTTCATCACCACCAGTTTGAGCGTACCTGAAAATAAATCTGTCGCCGCTTATACCTTCTTTTTCTATCAGGTAAGTAATTACCTGGTTAACGCGATCCCAGCTTAATTGCTGCGCAGCTTTGCTAGATTCGCCATAACCAACAACAGCTACCTTACAATTAGGATTGTTACGCATTTTTTCTGCAACACTTGCTAATAAAGCTTTTGCGTCTTTACTCAACGTAACTGCTTTTCCTTTGAAAGTAATGCTTGGTAAATCGCCAATAGAACATTTACTTCTTCCTTTAAAGTCCATAGTATCCAACATTGCTTTAATATCCTTGCAACATTGTGGTTCAGGACATTTACCTACGCCATCCGCGTCAACAGGCTGGCAAATCGTTGGAGTGATAAGTTCTTTATCCTTACAATCAGGAACACCGTCACCATCAGTATCGCGGCTTACACCATGTGTATCAACCGGGCAACCTTTTGGAGTGTTTGGTTCCAGATCAAATTGGTCAGTTACACCATCACCATCAGAATCATCCAAAATTGGTTTTGGTAATTTCATGTGGCGGGGAGCGTTGATTTCGCTGTATGCATAATCCAATGGATTAAGCCACC
>DATHPY010000278.1:0-6766 GCA_035483315.1 Puia sp.
GGGGATGCAATTACCAGCGCCATTACAACCAGCTTTATAAAATCGGTAGAAAGTGTTGTAACGATATCTTGCACAGATGCGCCAAACACTTTTCGTATGCCGATCTCTTTTGTTCTTTTTTCTGCTGATAGGACTGATAACCCAAACAAACCAATGCATGAAATAAATATGGTCAACGCAGCGCCGAACAAAATAATTTGTTTCCATTTTTCAACATCTGCATATTCCTTTCTGTTCTCATCGTTTTTAAACACGTATGAATATGGATCTATCGGGTAAAATTGCGCAAATAACTTTTGTATCCATTTTAAACTGGCCGTTTCTGAACCGGGTTTTATCTTGATATAATAAGTTCCAAATGTGCTGGAACTTTTGCTGACAAATAATTGCGGAACTATTTTGTCGTTCAGTGATGCAAAGTGATAATCTTTCACAACGCCGATCACGTGATATCTTTCAATAACGCCCCAATCCAAATTAACCACTTCGCCGATCGCATTTTTCCAGTGCATTGCTTTTACAAAGCTCTCATTTACGATAACGGATTGTGCAGAATCTGCAGCAAACGCAGGCGAGAAGTTTCTTCCTGCGATCAAAGGTATTTTTAATAAAGGCAAATAATTTTCATCAACTGTTTCATATCGAAAATTTATACCGGAATCCGCAACGTTCATGGTAGTTGCCTGCATTATGCCCCAGTTTTTTGCGCTAACACCAACTATGTTCGGGTTTTTCATCAATTCATTTTTAAAAGTCGTCGCATCTGCGCGCTTTGTGTCATGCACCTCTGTCATAACAAGATTGCTGTCATCATATCCCAAATTTGTTTTGGTGAGAAAATTAAATTGTGAATAGATAATGAGTGTTGCAATGATTAAAAATGATGCTAATGTAAACTGCAATACAACCAACGATTTTTGTAAATAATTTTTCCCTGCAATCTGAAAACGGCTGTATAAAGTTTGCACAGGATTATAGCCAGATAAAACCAATGCCGGATAAAAACCCGCAAACAAACCGGTGATGATATAAAGAACAATATAACCAGCGATCAATTTCGCATCGAACAAATAAGAAAGCGATAAAACTTTATTGGCAACATCACTGAACAGTGGCAACAATAATTGCACCAATGCAATTGCGAATACAAAAGCAATGGTGCATAACAAAAATGATTCGCCAAGAAACTGAATGATCAGTTGTTTTCTGTTTCCGCCGATAACTTTTCGGATACCTATTTCCTTTGCACGTTTAATGGATCGTGCAACTGTGAGATTTACGAAATTGATGCACGCAATCAGCAGCACAAATAATGCAATGCCGGAAAGTATGTAGGAATATATTGAATTGCTTCCGTTAGTTAAACCATTACTCACCCGAAGTGGTGCCTTGCTTAAATGCCCGGAGTTACTATTTACAGGAAGTTCCGTGCTTAAATGCATATCGGAGTAAGGTTGTAAAAAATAAGTAGCCATTGTGCCATTATTAACGCCAATCTTTTTCATCAATGCATCAAACGCCTGTTTTGCATCCGACACATAAAAATTTTGCATTTGTTTTTCTACTGTTTGCAAATTTGCTTTATCATCAAGCACAACAAAAGTGTTTAAGGAAAACCCGAACCAGCTATTCGTGTTCTTCGCTTCTTCGTTGGATATTTTGATCGGCAGCAATGCTTCAAACTGAATGGATGAATTTTGCGGACAACTTTTTGCAACTGCTGTAACTTTATAAGGAACAAATGTGCTATCGTCTTTTATCATTACCGTTTTTCCGACAGCATCCGTTGTACCGAATTGTTTTTTTGCGACATCCTCACTTAACACAATGGAATGTGGTTCAGTTAAACATGTCTTTGCATCACCGGATAATAAAGGAAATGTAAATACAGAAAAGAAGTTTGAATCTGCAAATACCAGATCCTGTGCATGCACATAGTTTCCTGTTTTTATATCTTCACCACCATTGCGTATACGCACAAAAGATTTTATACCGGGAACATTTTGTGTAAAACGCGGTCCCTGCAAAGCGCCGGTCATCTCCATTGTGTGTTCCGGCGATCTTGATACAATGCGGTAAATGTTATTTACGTTTTTGTGAAACTTGTCAAAGCTTACTTCATCTTTTACATAAAGCATAATAAGCATTGTACAAGCCAGGCCAAAGCTTAATCCTGCAATATTGATGAAAGAATAAACTTTGTTTCGCGTAAGATTTCTGAATGCTGTTTTGAAATAATTTTTAAACATAAAATCAATTTACGATTTACGATGTCAGATGTACGATTTGTTTGTTTTCGGTTATGCGTTACTGTTAGCCGTATTCATTATCACATTTTCAAATTAGCAAATTATCACATTAACTCATTCTGTTCTCAAGCTTTTCACCGGATTTGCAATTGCCGCCCTGATCGCCTGGAAGCTTACTGTAAATAAAGCAATTAATATTGCTAAAAAACCTGCGGCTAAAAATATCCACCACGAAATTGGAATATGATAATTGTAATTTGCAAGCCATTTACTCATTGCCCACCACGCAACCGGAGAAGCAACGATGATCGCAATTATCACGAGCGTAATAAAATCTTTTGATAATAATGTTGTAATACTCGCGACAGATGCGCCGAGCACTTTTCGAACGCCAATTTCTTTTCTGCGATTTTCTGCCATGTACGCTGCAAGACCAAACAAACCAAGGCAAGAAATAAAAATAGTTAGCCCCGAAAAAAATGCAGTTAGCGTTCCTGTTGTTTGTTCATCTGCAAATTTTTTTCCGTAATCCTCATCTACAAAATGATAACTGAATGGATATTCAGGATTATATAGTTTGAAAATTTTTTCAACTGCTGCAATATTTTTTGCTGTTGAATTTTGCCCGTTCAACCTGATATGAATATTATTAAGCCAGTTCGCATGCGGACCTTGTATCACCATTGGTTTGATGGGTTCATATGGAGATTGCAGGATAAAATCTTTTATTACACCGATCACATGCCAGTCTGTGCCCCAGGAGCCATGATCTATTATTTGCCCGATCGGGTTTTTAAAACCCATTACCTTAACTGCTGATTCATTAAGAAGAACTGCGGTTGAATCTGTAAGATAATTTTTCACATCAATATCTCTGCCTTGCAACAATTGCAAACCTGCAGTTTTTACAATGTTGCCATCGGTATTATAAAAATTAAATTCAGTTCTGTCGTTTGGGCTTTTCCCTTTCCAGTCGGCGCCGCCGGAACTCCATCCTTCTGTTAATGGCGCGCTCGTTTTACTAACTGATAATGCAATATTATTTGCAAGCAGCTGATTTTTTATCAGCTCATAATTCTTATTTATATCTCCGGAAATAAAAGTGTTAATGATATTATCTTTATTATAACCTGCTTGTCTTTCCTGTGCATATTTTACCTGTTGTTCAATAATAATGGTGCAGATAATTAAGATGATCGCAAAAGTGAATTGCAAAACTACCAGCACTTTTCGCGGCGCGATTAACGTATTTACTTTTTTGAAAGTGCCTTTTAAAACTGCAACAGGTTTGAAAGATGAAAGAAAAAATGCCGGATAACTTCCTGCTACTATTCCCGTAAATAAAATGAATGCAGCAAACATACTCCAAAAATAAAAACTGCCATATTCAACAACAAGTTGTTTTGTTGTAAGCAGATTGAACGCAGGCAAACAAAGTTGCACAATGATCAATGCAAATATTCCAGCAACAAATGCAAGCAAAATACTTTCCCCGATAAACTGCATTATCAACGATTTTTTTTGCGCGCCAACAACTTTGCGGATGCCAACTTCTTTCGCGCGTTTTTCGCTGCGTGCCGTGCTCATGTTCATAAAATTTATACACGCGATCAGTAAAATTAAAATGGCGATAAGCGTAAACACTTTTACCGATTGTATTTTTCCACCAGAAGGAATTCCATTTTCAAAATTTGAATACAAACGTAACTGACCTACGGGATAAAGAAAAGATTGCACCGTCCAGGTTCTTTCGCCGTGGTTTCGGATAATATCTTTAATTTTTGCATTAACGGAAACTATGCTGGTATTGGGTTTCAGCAAAACATAATTTCTTGTTGAATTGCTTCCCCAACTGCTGTCATCCTCATTTCTTACTTTCATAATTGACCAGGGAAGCAAATATTCAAAATCAAATTGAGTGTTGTTTGGAAGATCTTTCATCAAACCACTAACTGTAAAATTATATTTGTTATCAAGCTTCAATGTTTTCCCCATCGGGTCTTCATCACCAAATAATTTTTTTGATAGCTTTTGCGTGATAACAATATTATCCGGGTTATTTAACGCGGTATTCATATTGCCCTTAATAAAAGGAAATTCAAACATGGTCAAAAAATCCGGATCAACCATTGTTCCCACTACATTTATTTTTTTGTCACCGACAGTGAAAAGCAATGTCTCATCCCAATTAACTCTCGTTGCTTTTTCTACTTCCGGGTAATTTTGTTTTAATGCAAGACCCAAAGGTTTTGGAGTAATACTCCAGCAGTCAATTCCTTTATTGCTCTGTTGCGGTTCCACGATTGATAAAGTCTGTCAGTGTTTTTATAAAAACGATCGTAGCTTAATTCGTTTAGAACCCATAATAAAATCAGCATCGCACTTGCCATTCCGATCGCAAGTCCGCTGATATTAATTACAGAAAACCATTTTCCGCGAATCATATTCCGGTACGCTATTTTAAAAAAATTTATTAGCATAAAAAAAATTTAGGATTTCTGATTTGCTGATTTCTTCATTATCAATTATTCCATTATTAATTATCAATTACATTATTCCATTCTCAAGCTCTTTACCGGATTTGCCACAGCTGCTTTAATTGCCTGGAAACTAATTGTTGCAAGTGCAATAATTATTGCGGCAAGTCCGCCTGCAGCAAATAACCACCAACTGATGCTGATGCGATAAACATAATCCTGCAACCATTTATTCATGAAATACCATGCAAGAGGTGTGGCAATTAAAAATGCAATTGAAATAAGTATGATAAATTCTTTTGAAAACAAATAAACGATATTGCCTGCAGTAGCGCCAAGCACTTTGCGAATGCCAACTTCTTTTATTCTCTGCACTGCCATGAATGAGGCCAAACCATACAACCCAAGACAGCTAAGGAATATGGCGATTGCTGCAAAGATTTTATATAGCTGCGCCAACTGATCTTCCTGTTTGTAAAAGCTTGCAACTTTATCATCAAGAAATCTGTAGTCATACACAAAATCGGGAAATGTTTGCTCCCATACTTTTTTAACTGATCGCAGTGTTGAAGAAATATTTGTTGTCGCCAATTTTATTCCTGCCTGGTTATACATTACCACGTCTGTGGTAATTATCAATGGTGCAAGATCATCCCGCAAAGACCTGTCATTAAAATCTTTCAATACACCAACAACAGGGCCTTTCATCTGATCGTCCCACATGCTTATTTCTTTATTCAATATGTCTTCGGGGTTTTTAATTCCTAAACTTTTTACCAGGGATTCGTTCACCACAAATTCTTTTACCATGTCCGATTTTTGTAAATTTCTTCCGGCTACCAATGATAATTTATAAGATGGCACATATTCGTTATCAGTGAATTTAAGAATGGCATTAAACTCTGTTTGTTTTGGTGCATGGTTATATCGGAATGAGCTCCACGTATCATTGCCTTCTTCAACCGGCGTGGCAGAACTGAAGCTTACTGCCTGCACACCGTTTACTGACAACAGCTGCTTCCTTAAATAATCCAGCCTGCTCAAGCGAAGACTATCTGTGCGGAAAGGGACATTTATAATTGCATCTTTATCGAAGCCTAATGGCTGATCCATAAAATAATTCATCTGCTTTACAATGATCAGTGTTCCGATAATCAGCGCCTGTGCGATGATGAATTGAAACACCACCAAACCTCTCCTTAATGAAATTCCCTTTGCAGTATTTGCTGTGATTTTACTCTTTAAAGTATTTACCGGATTGAAACGTGATAAAACAACAGAAGGATAAAAACCGGCAAGTATCGTCACAACAATTGTTACAGCTAAAAGAAATAAAATAATTGAGGGATCCTGGAGTATGTTGAATGAAAGCGAAAGTTCCAGGAGATTATTTATTGATGGCAATGCAACGGTTGTAATAACTGCCGCAAACGCTACTGCACTCGTAACTATCAAAAATGTTTCGATGATAAATTGAATTTGTAATTGAGATCTGTTACTCCCCAACACTTTTCTTACGCCAACTTCCCTGGCACGATTAACTGCTTGCGCAGTGGAGAGATTTATAAAGTTTACACAGGCAATTAACAGAATGAATGCTGCGATCAGCCACAATACATTGAGGAGTTGATGACTGATCGTTTTGTTGTTGTAATTGCCTGTTTGTGTATCATAATGCACCGCAGTTAATGGTTGAATGATATAGCTATCTTTTACGTCGGGAGATTGCATCTTCTTTGCGTACACTCTTAATTGATGACCGAAATTGGCAACTTTATCAACAGAAGTATTCGGCGGCAACATAATATAGCAGCCAAAATAATTTGTTGACTCCTTCCAGCTGGTGACACTTGCCATATAACTTTCTGTTTTAAAAGACACAGCAAGTTTTAGCTGGAAGTCCGTATTAGCAGGTATGGTTGCAAGAATACCTGAAATTTTCAATACCTCAGTTCCGTGCTCGAACATGAAGCCGCCTTCCTGCAGTTTAATAGTTTTGCCTATTGCTGTTCTCCAGTCACCGAAATATTTTTCTGCGAT
>DATHPY010000279.1:0-2489 GCA_035483315.1 Puia sp.
TTACAAAATCAAATTGAATGCTCGAATTATCCGGCGCATTTTCAGCAATGCCAGAAACCGTAAAAAGTTTATTGCTGTCACTCACCAAAGAAATTGTTTTGCCAACGGCATTTTCTTTCCCAAAGTATTTTTTTGCGATTGATTCTGAGAGTACAATATTTTTTGGAGAAGAAAGAACTGTTTTAGGATTTCCTTCTTTTAAGTGAAAAGAAAAGTTGTTGAAAAAATTATCGTCTGCATACATGATGCGGCTTTCTTTATACACCTGATTATTTACTTTTATCAACTGGTCGCCGAAATGATCGCTGGTATTTTTCAGGCGTGTGATGCTTTTTACTTCGGGAAAAGTGTTTTGCATGTCCGGGCCTACAATCAAAGGAAAGATTACCTGGTTTTCTACATCATCATTTTTTGTAAGAAAAGAAAAAAGACTCTTTTTTTTAGAACTGCTGTCACCAGCATTCCAGAGGTTTGTCATTTCCAAACGAAAAAGCCTGTCTTTCTTTTTATGAAATGTATCGAACGATTGCTCGTGACGGATATAAAAAAATAACAGCAAACAAAACGCGACGGAAAAAGATAAACCGGCAATATTAATAATGCTGAAGGTTCGGTTTTTAAGCAGGTTGCGCCAGGCAATTTTAATATAGTTTCTGAGCATAAAAGAAGTTTAATTACTCAATTTGAAAATTACTCAATTCGGCAATTGAGCAATTGTTTAATTTTCACATTCGTCTCCATGCTTCACTTTGATTTTCAGATAATAGCAGGCGCAGGTTAAATGAACTGTTGTGCTCAATTTTATTGCCAGAGTATAAATTTTTGATTTGCATATTATTACTGTGCTCCGTGATACGAATTAGTTCGTTTATGATACACAAGCTGTACGTTTATGATACAATGATTAAGGGTGAAGATTCCTGGGAATTGTTGCACACATATCAACTTAGCTATGCGATAATTTGCCCTTTTTTAGAATTTTTTTCCAAACATTGGAATAACCAAACCATCATTTTTTTTCTAACACGCTACTTTTCAGTTTATTATTATTTGGCACTTGTATTGAAATAATGCTCGCACCAAGTTCCTCTGAATTCCGCCCCATTTATCCCTAAGAAAAATCAGTTAATCAAAAATTTAAAAAAATGAAACTGATTTTTACCCTGTCTAAACGTTCTTTCATAAATGCATTAATTGTTTTTGCATTTTTTACAATTTGTTCCGCAAAAGTAAATGCGCAAATGTGCACCGACCCGATAAACGTAGTTTACGGAATGACAAATGCAGGATTTATTTATCCGATCAATGTAAACACCGGTGTTGTTGGCGCTGTACTCAATCCTGCATACACAGGTAATGCACCGAGTGGAGCAAACGCAGTTGGCTTTAATACTGTCAACGGAAAATTTTATTATTTTAAAAGAAATTATCCATCCAGTCCGCAGGAGTTTGTTGCTTTCGATCCTATTTCCAACACATATACTGTTTTAGCAGTGAGCCCTGTTACTGCTAACGTAAACTCCGGTTGTGTAAATTTTAATGGCACCGGATATTATTGCATAGATCAGAATGGTAATTTATGTTATTATGATATTGCAAGCAATACATGGACGTTAATAACTTCTACGTATGTTGATGGTTTAGGAAATAATCTTACTTCGAATATTACAACATATTCTTCCGGTGATATTGCCATTGATGGTTTAGGAAATTTGTGGATTGTTTGTTCTTCGGGTTCAAATTACGGGGTATTTGAATTGTCTGCTCCTTTGCCAACAACCCCTGTAACAAATGTTACGTTAAAACAGATCGTTGGTATAACCCCTACACCAACCGGAACTAATATTGCCGGCATAGCTTTCAGTTCAACCGGACAAATTTATATGTCAACAAGCAGTGGCAGTAATAAATTATATCGTCTCGATAATGCAACTACGCTTACTTATTTATCAACTTTTACTGTTGATGGAGTAGGCGCAGATATGACATCATGCAGTTTTCCATTTAGCATGCTTGCTGTTACCTGGCAAAATTTTTCTGCAACATTAGAAAGTAATAAATCGGTTTCTCTTACATGGAGTGTATCGCAGCAAACAAATAACAAAGGTTATTCTGTTGAAAGAAGTTCAGACAAATCAAACTGGAGCGAAATAGGGTTTGTTGAAAACAAAACAGACGTGCAATTAACAGCGCAGTATGATTTCGTTGATAATAATCCTGCAAGCGGAGCAAATTATTATCGCATTGCAGCTGTGGATATGAGTGGTACAATTACATATTCTGAAATAAAATCAGTAAGTCTTGAAAATAGTGTGAGCAGCGAAGTGAATGTTTGGCCTAATCCGGCAAAGAGCAGCGTTTATATCCAAAATAACGGAACGGATAATAATTTAAGAATGCAGATATATGATCCGTTTGGTAAAACAATTGTGTCGAATATTTTACATGCCGGAAAAAATGAAGTGAACATCAGCAATCTTCCTGCAGGA
>DATHPY010000280.1:0-8041 GCA_035483315.1 Puia sp.
GCGTTGATTGACGCTGACGTAAATTATAAAATTGCCAAAGAGTTTACAGATACGGTAAAAGAAAAAGCGCTGGGACAAAAAGTGCTTACTGCTGTGAGTCCGGGGCAATTGATGATAAAGATTGTAAAAGACGAATTGGCATCATTAATGGGCGGCAGTGAAACGGAATTTAACGCAAAAGGAAATCCTGCAGTTATTTTAATTGCCGGTTTGCAGGGTAGTGGTAAAACAACATTCAGTGGCAAGCTTGCTAATTATCTTAAAACAAAAAAAGGATTATCGCCGTTGCTCGTTGCTGCAGATATTTATCGCCCTGCAGCAATTGACCAGTTAAAAGTTTTAGGAGAACAAATTGGTATAGAAGTTTACAGCGAACCTGAAAATAAAAATGCAGTAGAGATCACGCAGAATGCAATTAAAGAATCAAGAAGTAAAAATAAAAATGTTGTAATTATTGATACAGCAGGCCGCTTGGCAATTGATGAAGTGATGATGAATGAAGTGGCGAATATTAAATCTTCTGTAAATCCGCAGGAAATTTTATTTGTCGTTGATTCAATGACCGGGCAGGATGCGGTGAACACGGCAAAAGCTTTTAATGAAAGATTGGATTTCACAGGTGTTGTTCTTACAAAATTAGACGGAGATACACGCGGCGGCGCGGCGCTTTCTATTAAATACACTGTTGAGAAGCCGATTAAGTTTGTAAGCACCGGTGAAAAATTAGATACGCTTGATGTTTTCTATCCCGACCGTATGGCGCAGCGCATATTGGGCATGGGTGACATAACAACATTGGTAGAAAAAGCGCAGGCGCAGTTTGATGAAGAACAGACGAAGAAGTTGGAGAAAAAAATCAGAAAAAATCAATTTGATTTCGAAGATTTTAAGCAACAGTTAGAACAGATAAAAAAGATGGGCAATTTAAAAGATCTGATGGGCATGATTCCCGGCGTTGGCAAAGCGGTAAAAGATATTGATGTAAATAATGATTCTTTTAAAGGAATTGAAGCGATGATAAACTCAATGACACCGTACGAGCGCGCTAATCCCGACGTAATTGATCAAAACCGGCGCAAAAGAATTGCCGGCGGAAGCGGCAAGGATTTAGCGGAAATCAACGCCTTTATCAAGCAATTTGACCAAATGAAGCAGATGATGAAATCCATGAATAAAATGCCCATGGGTAAATTTGGAATGGGGAAAAGATAAATTCAACCGTTGATAAAAAAGTGCAGGTAATATTATCAGTTTAATAAATGATGTATTAATTTTGAGCGGAGCTAAATGATTGCTACATTTGCAATCCGAAAAATAACCTTATTAAATAACGCATTTAAATCTTTATTTAAGATGCCAGTAAAAATCCGACTTCAAAGACATGGGTCTAAGAAAAGACCATTCTATTTTATTGTAATCGCAGATGTGCGCGCGCCACGAGATGGAAAATTTATCCAAAAAATCGGCACATACAATCCCTTAACAGTTCCCGCTGCAGTTCAATTAGATCGCCAAAAGGCGCTTGATTGGTTGCATAAAGGCGCTCAGCCAACCGATACCGTTCGCAGGATATTATCCTACAAAGGTGTTTTGTATCTGAAGCACTTATTGCGCGGAGTAAAACTTGGTTTGTTTGATGATGCTGCTGCAATGGAAAAATTTCAGAAATGGCATTCCGAACACGAAGTTCAGTTAAGAAAGCGCCAGGAAGATCATCGCAAATCAAGATTTGTAAAAAGAGATCAGCGCGGTCCGGCCAGAAGACCTGAAAGAAAACCTGAAGGCGAACCAGGTGTAGAATAAGGCTTTGAATTAAAAAATCAAAATATCATCCCGGTGAAGAAAATTCATCGGGATTTTTTTTAATGAACGAATATAGAAACATAGGAAAATTTGTTGCAACGCATGGTTATAAAGGAGATGTTGTATTGCAACATCATCTTGGTAAAAAAACGTCGTTAAAAAATTTAGAAATAGTTTTTATAAATGCAACTGCAGATGAAATGTTTCCTTATTTTATTCAGCATGCAAAAATTAAAAGTG
This sequence comes from Puia sp., assembly GCA_035483315.1. Classification (GTDB taxonomy): domain Bacteria; phylum Bacteroidota; class Bacteroidia; order Chitinophagales; family Chitinophagaceae; genus Puia. The sequence goes on from DATHPY010000280.1 coordinate 2,044, forward strand.
AGAGTGAAGTAATTATTAAGTTAGAAGGAATTGATTCAAAAGAAGCTGCGGAAAAAATTTTAAAAAGAGAAGTTTGGGTCAATGAATCCGACTTTAAAAAATATGCGCATTCATCTGCGCCAGCCTCGCTCGTAAATTTTCATTTGATAAATGACGGAGATGACCTGGGCGAAATAAAAGAAGTGATCGAGTTGCCGCATCAACTGCTTTGCAGAATTTTTGTAAATAATAAAGAAGCATTAATTCCGCTGCACGATGAAACGTTAAAGAAAATAGATAAAAAAAATAAGCAAGTTCATGTAACTCTTCCTGATGGATTGCTGGATGTTTATAAATAAAATCTTTTGGCGTCTGACGGTTCAAAATAAATTTACATCTTATCAAACAATAAAACCGTCTGACGCCTTGCAAAACTAAGATCCCGACTTAATAAAATCTGCCATCAGTTTCATTCTAAAATAAAGATTGCTTATCATCTGTGGAATATCGTTTTTTATATTTTTAAAAGAACCTCCGTTTAGTTTTTTAATATTTTTCAACTCGACTATTTTTTCATCAATCTTATCAGCTAATTTTTCTGCGGTCCAGCCAGTATATCTTTTATTTCTTTCTTCAAAAATATCTTCAGGTCTGATCACTGAGCCTTTTAATTTTTTAAATGAAAAATTATTTTTGATCGCTTCCTGGTAAGCGTTGTTGCTTAGCAATTCTACAAGATTGTCGTAGGAAAAATTATTAACGAAAGCATTTTGAAACAAATTCAGGTTATCCCGTAATTCAATAATCAAATGCTTCTTCACCACATCATTTGTTTTTGATTTTTTGTGAAGAAAAGAAATAATATCTTTTAACTGCGAGGCGCCTGTTGTAAGCCATTCCATAATAATAAAAGTAAATTTTTTCCGCCTGATTTAAAACGATTTTATACTAAAAAAATTAGTATATTTATAATGAATATTTTATGGCTGATAACAAACAAAGAATCATAGCGCATTTTGATCTGGATGCGTTTTTTGTGTCGGTTGAATGTTTAAATGATCCTTCACTTAAAGGCAAGCCTATTATTGTTGGCGGGCACAACGAAAGGGGAGTGGTTTGCGCGTGTAGTTATGAAACAAGAAAATATGGCGTGCATTCTGCAATGCCGATGAAAACCGCCATGCGCCTGTGTCCGCAGGCTATTGTGGTGAGCGGCTCTTATAAAGATTATGGAAAATATTCGCAGTGGGTTACGGATATTATCGCAGCAAAAGCTCCTTTATATGAGAAAGCGTCTGTTGATGAATTCTATATTGATCTGACAGGCATGGAAAGATTTTTTGATCCCTATAAATGGACAATAGATCTGCGTGAAGAAATTATTAAGAAAACAAATCTTCCTATTTCTTTTGGAATGGCTTCAAGTAAATTAGTTGCAAAGATCGCAACAGACGAAGCCAAGCCTAACGGTTACCTGTATGTACCTTTTGGAATGGAAAAAGAATTTCTTGCTCCGCTCAACGTTGCTAAAATTCCCGGAGTTGGTAAACACACCTGCAAGGCTTTGTATGAAATGGGAATTATTACCATCAAGGATATCAGTAATCAATCACCTGCATTGCTCGAAAAATATTTTGGAAAATATGGAACAGATCTCTGGAATAAATCGAATGGCATCAGTGTACGCAAGGTTGTTCATTCCAGGGTTGCAAAATCAATTTCTACTGAAAACACTTTTTTTGAAAACAAAACTGACGTGAATTTTTTGTTGTCTGAAGTTGTTCGCATGACAGAAAGAATTGCTTATGAATTACGACAGGATAATATGATCGCGGGATGTATAACTGTTAAGATCCGTTACCCGGATTTTGAAACTACTTCCAAACAAACTTCTATTGACTATACTTTTTATGATGATAAATTAATTCAAAAAGCAAAAGAATTATTCCGCCAGTTATATAAAGCGAAAAAACCTGTACGCTTGCTTGGCGTAAGATTGAGCCATTTGATTGATGAAGGCGTACAATCCGATCTATTCGACAATTCAGAAAAGAAAATGGCTTTATATAAAACAATTGACGAAGTTAAGAACCGTTTTGGTACAAACTCCATTTCTAAAGCTGTCTGTAAATAATTTTAAAAATAGTCTACAATATGAGTAGAGAATTAATATCTTCGTAGCCCGATTTTTAAACCAGCTTTTTTTAACTTTTAAAAATATATTTATGAGTTTACGTTTAGGAGATATTGCTCCGAATTTTCAGGCATCAACAACAGCCGGCGACATTGATTTTTACGAATACCTTGGTAATGGTTGGGGAATTTTATTTTCGCATCCTGCGGATTATACGCCAGTTTGTACAACAGAGTTGGGAAAAACTGCATTGCTGCAGGAAGAATTTGCAAAGCGTAATGTAAAAGTGCTTGCAGTAAGTGTTGATCCGTTGGATAAACATAAAGGTTGGGTGAATGATATTAATGAAACACAAAACGTAACTGTAAATTTTCCGATAATCGCTGATCCGGATAAAACCGTTGCTAATTTATACGGCATGATTCATCCAAATGCATCTGAAACATTTACTGTTCGTTCTTTATTTATTATCGGACCTGATAAAAAAGTAAAACTTACATTAACTTATCCCGCATCAACAGGAAGAAATTTTCATGAAGTTTTGCGCGTTGTAGATTCATTGCAATTGACCGCAAATTATAGCGTTGCTACACCTGCAGATTGGAAAGAAGGAGAAGATGTCATTGTTGTTCCAGCTGTTTCTACTGAAGATGCGCATAAAAAATTTCCGAAGGGAGTAAAGATCATAAAACCGTATTTGCGCTACACGCCGCAGCCAAATAAATAATTTTGTAAGAAAAGATAATTATATAGAAAAGCTCTGCAGAATGCAGGGTTTTTTATTGGAATGATACATAAAATAAAAAGGGGCCAGAATGAATATTCAGCCCCGTTTTTAAAATCCAATATCCTATGAAAAACCGAGGTAAAAATAGTAAAACAATTCTATTTACCAATAAATGAATTTGCGTATTTTGATTTTTTTTCAATTTGTGCAAAAGATTTTTTTGAGTGTTGATAAAAACAAAAAAGGTATCGTAAATCTACGATACCTTTTATTACTTTATTTAAATTTCGTTATTAGTACGACCACAGATCCTGCTCGTAATTAAAAACTTTTTCTTTGATATTGTCTCCTTCAAGCAAAGCAAGAATCGGATCTTTTATGTATTCACTGATTTGTTTATCACCTGGATTATCAAGTGATGACTTAACAATGCGGCTTGCAAACATCCTGCTTTCAAATAATTCTTCCCAACTCATTCTTGCTCCAAAATTTTTTCCGTTGTATGCTTCAAATTTTGCGAGCATTGGTCTTAGATCAGGATAATAAACCCAGAATACAGGAGTCACTGCTCTAAAGCTGCCATCTGAATTATTAATTGTTTTTAAAGGAGCGATGCCAAGAATTCTTGCATACATTCTTGAAGATTGTTTATCAAAAACCCATTCTTCTTTTATCCAGTACCTTTCTATTGACTCGGCGCTGAATATTTCAGATATGGTAGTATCTTTTGTCAAACCTTTTGAACCATCCGGATCTTTTGCAAAATCCTGCACTTGAATAACGTGCGGTTTACCCACAAGACTTGTCGCAATTTGTTTAAAAGTATATGGTGTAGTGAATCTGTCGTCAATTGGATCAAAAGCAGTTACTTCTCCGCTTTTTATTGCGTTCAACAAAATATTAATGAAGCGCTGATTACCGTTGTCTTCAGTTGCAGAATAAGCAAAAGGCAAATTCATCTTTTCATGGACGTCAATTTCCCTCCACACTCTTTGCCTGTATACGGCATCATCTTCACGAATATACTGATAAGCCAATGGCGTGCGATCCTTAATAAGATTACGTTCAACAGCTGCATCATTACGCAAAGATTTAAGCGGAGTATCCAACTTAATATCTGCTTCCACTTCAGCCACTGCTTTTTTCGTGGTATCCTGTGCAGGAGTTACTGCCGCAGTGTTAGCGTTGTTCTTGTTTGTATTTGTTTTCTTTGCCGTTGTTGTTCTTTTTTTCTTCTTGCGCTGTGCTGGTGTTGTTTGTGCATCCACAGTACCCACAGCCAAAGCAATTACAATTGCAAACAAACTTAATCGGATGACGCTGTTTTTCATTTTTCGAAATTTACTTATTAATGATTCGCAAAAAGTTCGCCATTATTGAGCGAACCTTTTTTATTTATTTCAAGTTAAAAAATATTCCTTGAATTTGTCTTTGCTTTCCATCAGGACCAACAACAGTGATATCATCAAAAAATACCTGTGTTCCTGGAGTTACCCTGTTCACTATGTCAGATGCTTTACCCGTCCAACGGTTCCCTTCATTTATTGCTTGCGTATAGATGGGAATTCCACCACCAATAGCGCCTAATCTATAACTTATTATTTTAAAAGCTGCCTCAAATTCTGAATTTTCCAAACGGGTTATCAAACCTAAACTTGCTTTGAATTCTGCCGCAGATAATGATCCGCCTTTGTGTAATCCAATAAAAGCTGTAGGATCTGGTAAAGGTTTTATACGCCATTTTGTTGGAGTTGTTTTTCCATCAATGGTTACATTAATAGTTTGCTCACCTCTTGTTACAGGATATGCTTCCCATTTAGAACCACCAATATGTTTAAGTGTACCAACACTATTACCGCCTGCAAAAGAAGCCTGAACCTTTTCACTACCAGAACCGCCAGTGATCGTTAAAGGATTTGGCTGATCTCCCATAATATATAATACGTTCATTTTGTCTGCAGAAACGGCAACACCAGATGGTACGCCTACAGTATATTTAACTTCTTGATTGATTTGAATTGTTTTTCCATCCTGATCTTTATATGAGCCACCAATTCTTACCGTTTGCGGTCCACTGCCTCCAACAGTAATATCTTTGGTTGCCTTACCCTCGGGATCAACTTCTCTTGTTTCTCCATTTATTGTAATTGTTGGATGAGCACCAGAGCTAAAAGCTCCAATACCTGCATAAATAGATAATTTGTCGCCAGGCATTAAGTAGGTAGCATTAGCACCAGCAATAACTCCTGTTTTATCATATCTCACTTCAACAGCGCCGATCTGATTGTGACAATAAGTAATTAAAGTATTTTCCGAGTTTTTGATATCGTTCTGAAATTTGCTTAGTATGGTTACGACCGCAACAGTAGGCGTCATATTAAAATAGTTCACAGTCCAATTTCTAGCTATATCGCCAGTTGGGGTGATTCCTTCTTGAGTGGGAGGAACACTTAAGTCGAGAGGTAATTTGTCCTGGAATTCTTTTGCAAGTGCAGGATCAGAAAGTATTTGGGTTTTATAATTTGTCAGCAAATTATAAAGTTTCGGACCTTCGCCTTCTTCATCAAATATTCTTGTGGCTGCATCCAAATCTGCGGGATTATAAGAAGAGGTATCACCTTTTGCTAAATCATATCCCGATTCTTTTAATAACCTCGTTTTGTACGCCTCAATTGTACTATATATTGCATCAGACTCTTTTTGTATTGCAAACGCTTTTGGCGCCCAAATACTTGCTTTTTCCTTAGTCTCGTTCGTATTCAATTTAGAATTTAAGGATGTATAGATATGACCATTCTCTGTAGTTAAAACAGTATTAGAATTAGCGATGCTGCGGTTAACCACTTTGAAAGCGTTTAAGATCTCAGCAGATACATTTAGCGCCAGCAATGCTGTGAGCACTAAATACATCATGTTTATCATCTTCTGCCGGGGCTCTTTAGGTAAGGACATGGAATTAGTAATTTAATTTTTTAAACAATGAGTTGTTTTTTATATTTCAACTAAATAATTATCTGCCTTGCATTGCACTAAGCATGTTACCATAAACGTGGTTGAGACTGCCGAGATTTTTAGCCAACAATGCAATTTGTTCCTGGGTTTTCTTCGCGTCTTCAACACTGTTCTGCATTGCCTGAGAAGCCTGAACCATGTTACCA
>DATHPY010000281.1:0-4737 GCA_035483315.1 Puia sp.
GTCTATCCGCTTGTTGGGTTATTTATTGGTCACTATTTTAAAACTACCGAGCGCCAAAAAGTTTATTGGTATGTGCGTGACATCGGGTGGATACTGATTGTCAGCAGTTGCATCGTGAAATACTCTTTTAAGATGGCTGCCGAGCAAAGTTTTTACAGAACATATCCCAACGACACGATGATCCATTTGGGAATTGTCCTTGTTTGGTTAAGCTGTTGGGAATGGATTCAGGACAATGTGAAAGACAATTTCTTTTTTAATGTTTTGCGGTATATGAGTCGCCACATCACTAAGATATATATCATTCAATGGATAATTATTTGCTGGCTCCTGCCATTATTCGGTTATCAAAAGCTTGATCTGTTTCAAACCATCTGCGCGATCATACTCACCAGTTTTCTCACGATCACGATTTCGTTTTTAATTACAGAAAAACCAAAACACAATTCATTCAATATTGAATAAGATGAAAAAACAAACTATTCACGACATCATCGGAATTGGCATTGGTCCTTTTAATCTGGGACTTGCCGCGCTTGCTTACAATATTCCAAATTTGAAATGCATCTTTTTTGATAAGCAAAGGGAATTTAACTGGCATGCGGGAATGTTATTAGATGGAACAACCTTACAAGTGCCTTTTTATGCAGACCTGGTCACCTTAGCGGATCCCACCAGCCAATTTTCTTATCTGAATTTTCTCCATAAAAAACAAAGACTTTTTCGTTTTGCGTTCCATGAAAATAATTTCGTTGGCAGGAAAGAATACAATGAATATTGCCGGTGGGTGGTAAGCAAACTGACAAACGTTTTTTTCGGAATGCAATGCCAAGCGATTCATTATAACAAAAGCACGAGGATTTATTCCGTTACAATCAAAGATAATGGTTCGGGGTCAACGATCACATACAAGACTAAACATGTTGTCATCGGGGTGGGGAACCTTCCGGATATTCCTGCATGTGCATTGCCGTTAGTAAACAAAAACATTATTCACTCTTCGGATTATTTAGCGGCCAAGGGAAAATTGCTGGCAAATAAAAAAATCACGATCATCGGTTCCGGGCAAAGCGCTGCAGAGATATTTTATGATATATTGCAGCAGCCTAACCAGTTTGACGAACTGCATTTGTTCAGCCGGAGTGAGCGATTTTTTCCAATGGATTATTCCAAACTCGCTTTGGAAATGACCTCACCCGATTATATTGATTATTTTTTTGAACTATCAGGAGACAAAAAGAAAAAAATTCTTGGAAAGCAAAATGCGCTCTTTAAAGGAATTAATTTTTCGCTCATCACCGATATCTATGACGCGCTTTATGCCATTCGCTTAACACATCCCTTGAAAAAAATAGGGCTCTATACCAATAGCGAATTGCAGCATATCAGCCAGCACGAAGATCAACAATTGATTCTGGATTTTTTCCACGGGGAACTTGACAAGCATTTTATCCATTCAACCAACTCCCTGATTCTTGCCACCGGGTACAAACAAATAATTCCTGATTTTTTACAACCTGTCAAAGAACTTATAAGATTTAATGAGGATGGATTATATGATGTACAAAAAAATTATTCAATAGATAAACACAATTCGATCTTCGTTCAAAATGCCGAACTCCACACACACGGATTCAACGCACCCGATCTCGGCATGGGTCCTTACCGCAACGCGGTCATTGTAAATACTATTCTTGGAAAAGAACGTTTCAAGATCGAAAAAAATATAGCGTTTCAAACTTTCGGAGTACCGAAACACGATATAGAACAATGATTCACATAGGCTATTGAGCGTATATCACATCAACGATCTTATTTAATTGTGCAACCAATAATCGTTTCTTTTCCTCATCTGCTTCTATGATCATTTTTATTTTGGCATCCTCTGATGCAAACCCATCTTCCTCTGCAATAAAACTTTTGATGTTGATTCGTCTGCGTTTAACCGTCTCGACGACTCGGGATAAAATAGTAGGACTGTTGACCACTTTTAATTCTACTTGCAATTCCATTTCGAACTTTAGTTTTCATTTCTGTAAAATAGAGGGTGCCGAAACACCCTCTCTGCGGCGTGTAATCTAAAATGTTTATGAGACGAGCCGCTTGCTTGTGAAAAAATATTTAACCCATATGCTTCATCTCTTCAAGCACATATTTTTTATATTTTTCATAACCGATCATGTTTGTAAGTAACCAATCATGCGAGGTTGATGTCTCAGGGTCCAGATCAAAAACATTGGCATGAGCGACATTACTTCCATCGGTGTTGCTCCTGAGAAAATACTGTTGATCTTTATCTGTTTTTTTGCTGTTGTAGTATTTGAAAAATTCATGGTAACTGCCAAAGAACTTATCTAACCTGCTTAGCTCGCCCTGCCAAAAATCTGTTTGCGATTTGGTATCTGTCTCCGGTAAAAACAAAATGGCATGATATCGCTGCGTATAATATTCTATCTCGCCGGTAAAGCGAGGTTTGACGTTTTTAAAAAAATGAATTTCTTCTGCTTCACAGGCAAAACCTTCGCGCTTTATTTTTTCCTTTAGTCTGTTCCAATGATCAATACCTGAACGAAAACAGGATTCCATTTTTTCTTTCTCGGACGAACCTGTTTTCAGGATAGCATTGATATCCCGCACAAGGGCTTCGTAGAGTTCAAGAAAATTGGCATTCATTTTCCAGAGATTTAAAAAACCTGGAACTAAAAAGATCCGGGCCGTCATACATTGACATCATGAGAAAAAAGGCTTCTTATCGCTGCAATTATTTAAATGTAAAGTTCATAACCCCTTTAAAAAAGAGGCTACAGTAGACACTGCTGCCTGATGCGGGCTCCTCACCCACGAGTTCTTAAAGTTTAAATATTTTTAAAAGCAGGTTGTATAGACATACATCCTGGTTATAACTTTATCAAAACCGAAAAGCTACACATGAGAAAAAAATGCTTCTTTGTAATTATTTTGGTTTTCCTTAAATATTTTAAAAAGAGAATGTCGAAACATTCTCTTGCAGTGATTACAATCACTCGAATGAAACACTACTTTGCTTACAGATAGGAAAAAATGCCTTTGTTGTTGCGACTAACGCATTTGCTTCACCTTTTAGCAATAAAATAGCCTTAACAGTTTTTCACCGTCAAAAAATATTTTTCATTATATTTTAATGAAGCAGATGTCTACATTAACTTCTTTTTTCTTTTCTTTACATGGAAATGCTTTGTAGCGACACTTAGCATTTATCTGTCCTCAATACAATACCTATTCTGACCATAGCTAAGACGGTTGCGCAATACAAAAGTGGAAGTCTCCAAATTCAGATTTTTATCTCGACGAAAAATTCGTGATGGAAAACAAAATGTATATAGCATATGGCGCTTCGGATAATCCCGATGAAACGATCCTGCTGCAAAGGGTTTCGGAAGGCGATTGGAATGCTTACACAGATTTGTTTAATTATTATATGCCGAAATTATCCGCGTACATATTCCCCTTTACCGGTCAGTCAGTACCGGACACCGAAGAAATCATCCAGGAAGTATTTTTGAAAATATGGGAAAAAAGAGAAACGCTGGTTGTCATTCGTTCATTTGACAGTTATCTTTTCCGCATGGCTAAAAATAAATTAATTGATATCATTGACCAGCGGAGGGCCATGCGAAAAAGGGATCTGCACTATACATCGCTAAAAGAAGATGCGACTCAAACAAACCCGGAAGAAGAATTGCATTACCAGGAGTATGCTACCATTGCGCAAAAAGCAATTGATTCACTGTCACCCAAATTAAAGTCAGTATTTCTCCTGAGTACCCAAGAAGAATTATCACTGGATGAAATTGCCCAAAGACTTTCGATCCCGAAAGAAACAGTGAAAAAAAGGCTTTATCTCGCCGGCAGATCAATTAAGAATTTCCTTAAGCAAAATGGTGATTGGATCGGCATTTTGGGCATCCTGAATATTCTTTTTCAAAAATTATAGAAATCACTTCCCCTTTTTTCATGTTGTTCCGTCTTAAGCTGGTATGACAGTTGAAACGGCGTCCGATATAGCAAAAAAGATTGCTTCGGGGATTTACAATCCAGAAGAAGCAAGGGCTTTAATGGACTTTCTGGAAACTGCGGAAAGAAATGAAGCGCAAGCAATACTAAGTATTTACGATCAGGCATTCCACGAGCGCCACGAATATGTATTGCAAGTACAATCTGATTTTATCGACAGGTTGAGGGCTTTGCATCCTGTAGAAGAACCACAGATGGTATTTCCGCTACGTGCAAAAAAGACCTCTAGAAAATTTTGGATTGCTGCTGCTTCCGTCGCCATGATATTGGGGCTCGCAGGTTATTATGTTTTATTCCTGAATAAGAAAATGCCGGATCAGCCAAACTTATTGGCTTTACATGATGTCGCTGCTCCAAGGACCAACCGGGCGACCATTACCCTGGCAAACGGACAAAAAATTTTTCTGGATAGCGCTGTGAATGGAATACTTGCTGCACAGGGAAGTATTCAAATCAAAAAAAGCGGGGACGGAATAATATCATATAACGGCAACGAGCAACCGAAATCAGTGATTGAATATAATACACTGTTCAACCCTCGCGGAAGTAAAGTGATTGATATTACACTGAGCGACGGCACCCAGGTCTGGCTCAACGCAGAATCATCTCTGAAATATCCGGTAGCATTCGCAGGTAACGAAAGGCAAGTAGAAATAACCGGTGAAGCTTATTTTGAAGTAGCTC
>DATHPY010000282.1:0-3114 GCA_035483315.1 Puia sp.
CTGTACCAATTAAAATGTAAGGAATATTTGCAGGGCTCGATTCGAGATGTTGTAAATGAATTTTTCTGCGTTTCAAAACTAACGCTCCGGCTAATGCTGCGCAGCCTGCAGAAATATGTACAACTGTTCCGCCTGCAAAATCAAGAGCGCCCATTTTTGCCAAAAAACCATCTGGATGCCAACTCCAGTGAGCAAGTGGTGCATATACTAATAAGCTAAATAGAACGGTGAATAATACATAGGCCGTGAAACGCATGCGCTCAGCAATGGCGCCAACCACCAACCCGGGAGTGATGATTGCGAACATCAGTTGAAACATGGAAAATAATGCTTTTGGAATTGTGGGTGCCGGTCCCCATGGCTTGCCATTTGCTACACCCTTATAAAATAAATGCGTGAGGGGATTGCCAATAAATCCGTGAAAACTTTCACCAAAACACAAACTATATCCAACAACAATCCATAAAACGCCAACTACCCCTGCAGCAACAACACTTTTCATCATTGTTGAAAGAACGTTTTTTCTGTTCACCATTCCACCATAGAAAAATGCTAAGCCGGGCGTCATTAAAAATACTAAAGCAGTTGCGACAAGCAACCAGGCAATATCTGCCGAATTGTATTTGCCATTATCAAAAATTGACAAAGAAGGAATAAAAAGCGATGCAATGGCTATAGTCGTAAGCGCTAAAAAAGGAGCAATAGATTTCAATTTATTTATTTTCATATTTAAGCAATTTTTAGGAGAGTTAGATAAAAAAAATCTAATTTTCTAGTGAAAATATCAAAAAAATGAAGGTTTATTAATAAAAATGGTAGATATTCTTATTTTTAATATAACAACTTGTTGATAACTTTCTAATACAGTCATATTTTTTAGAAAACTGCTCAAATATGTCTTCGGGATATCTTATTTTTTCACCTAAAATCGCTGAGCCTTGTTTTTTTACTGAATTCGAAACCTTTAATGTAACCAGCAGGCATCTTATTTGTTATATTTGAGGGTTTATAATTGTTGTTTCATTCAAATTGAATAAAAAATGATTACAGTATCATCAAAAGCAAAAGATTATATCGGTAGAATGCGTGAAAATGAGAACAGGCAAACTGATTCTTTTTTGCGCGTTGGCATAAAAGCTGGCGGTTGTTCTGGCCTGGAATATCAAATGAATTTTGATTCATCCGTAAAAGATGGCGACCAGGTTTTTGAAGATAAAGGAATAAAAATAGTGGTGGATATGAAAAGCTTACTTTATTTGTACGGCACCGAACTCGATTATTCCGATGGACTTAACGGTAAAGGTTTGTTTTTTAATAACCCAAATGCGTCCCGAACATGCAGCTGTGGTGAGAGTTTTGCAGTCTAATTCAAAATGGAGAAGGTAAACAGAATGAGTAATACAAACGAAATATTAGAGCGGTTAACGACAGAGAACTATGAGTACGGTTTTGTGACGGATATAGAAATGGACATTGCGCCAAAAGGTTTGAATGATGACACTGTGCGATTTATTTCTCTAAAGAAAAACGAACCAGCCTGGTTATTGGAATGGAGATTAAAAGCGTTCAGGCATTTTCAAAAATGCGAAATGCCTCATTGGCAAAACTTCTCAATGCCAAAAATAGATTTTCAATCCATTTCTTATTACGCCGCCCCAACAAAAAAAACAAAGTATAATAGTCTTGATGAAGTTGATCCGGAATTATTAGCCACTTTCGAAAAATTAGGCATTCCGTTAAACGAACAAAAAATATTATCGGGAGTAGCTGTTGATGTTGTGTTTGACAGTGTTTCTGTGAAAACAACTTTCAGAGAAAAATTGCAGGAGCTTGGAATTATTTTTTGCTCATTCAGCGAAGCGGTAAAAGAACATCCCGAGCTTGTAAAAAAATATTTAGGAAGCGTTGTTCCCTACACAGATAATGTTTTCGCTGCTTTAAATGCTGCCGTTGCTTCAGATGGTTCGTTTGCTTATATTCCAAAGGGGGTTCGATGCCCGATGGAATTATCAACATATTTCAGGATCAACGCGCAAAATACTGGTCAGTTTGAAAGAACACTTATCATCGCTGATGAAGGAAGTTATGTGAGTTATCTTGAAGGTTGCACAGCGCCGATGCGCGACGAAAATCAATTGCATGCTGCGGTTGTTGAATTAATAGCATTGGAGAATGCAGAAATAAAATATTCAACTGTGCAGAATTGGTATCCTGGTGATAAAGATGGCAAAGGTGGAATTTATAATTTCGTAACCAAACGCGGGATTTGCAAAGGAGATAATGCAAAAATTTCCTGGACGCAGGTTGAAACGGGTTCTGCAATCACGTGGAAATATCCGAGTGTTATTTTGCGGGGTGATAATTCTGTTGGTGAATTTTATTCTGTTGCTTTAACTAAGAATAGGCAGATCGCAGATACAGGAACAAAAATGTATCACATCGGAAAGAATACAAGAAGCAGAATTATTTCAAAAGGTATTTCTGCCGGACATGGAAATAACAGCTATCGTGGATTGGTACAAATAAATGCCAGCGCAGAAAATGCAAGAAATTTTACGCAATGCGATTCATTATTGATAGGAGATGAATGCGGCGCGCATACTTTTCCGTACATCGAAACAAAAAATAGTTCAGCGATTGTTGAACATGAAGCGACGACGTCAAAAATTGGCGAAGACCAGATTTTTTATTTGAAGCAACGTGGTATTGATACGGAAAAAGCAGTGGCATTGATCGTAAATGGTTATGCAAAAGAAGTGCTTAATCAACTGCCGATGGAGTTTGCTGTTGAAGCGCAAAAATTATTGGCAATTTCCCTGGAAGGAAGCGTGGGTTAAGTCTGAACCGTGATTTGGGTAGATTCATAGGATTTGTGAGATAGATAAAAAGCAAGGAGCAACAACTCCCTCTCGGCGAGGAGAGGGTCGGGGTGAGGTGGAAGAATGATTATAACGTACATGTATAACCGAAAATATATTCAAAAGAAAATTTTAAAATTAATAATAGCTGTATGATTTGAAGAAATCGTACATCGTAAATTCTCAGGATGTTAAGTATCAAAAATCTACAGACTTCTGTCGAAGAAAAGGAAATATTAAAGGGATTGAACCTTGA
>DATHPY010000283.1:0-2410 GCA_035483315.1 Puia sp.
TTCATCTGAGCTGGAATTTTTTCCAGGGGCCAATTCTTGGTTATAAAATGAGCGGCGTTAATTTTCCGGTTTTATTAGAGCAGGAAATAAAAGGAGACGCAGCAATCACGGGAGGCGATTTTGGTTTTGAAGCTTCGATGATAAATATTTTGCTTTTACTAATCGCGGTTAGTGTGCTGTATTTTATTTACGAAAAGAAATATAAAATTCCTGCGACTGCTATGGCATAATAATTCGCGATGCACTTTTGATATCCACGAGTTCAATATCAAAAATCAATTCTTTTCCGGCGAGCGGATGATTTGCATCAAGTAAAACACTTTCTTCTTTTACTTCACTGATCACAACAGGAAAAGTATTGCCGGTATTATCGCGCATATTTAATTGCATTCCCACTTCCGGCTTCATGTCTTCCGGAAAATTTGTAATAGGAAATTCAAGAATATTATCGGGGTCAGAAGGTCCGTAAGCATCTTCTGGCGCAATCGAAATTGTTTTCTTTTCACCAACTGCCATATCCAAAACACCGTCATCAAACCCTTTTATCATCATGCCAGCGCCAACTTCAAACTCAAGCGGGTCGCGCCCTGCAGAAGAATCGAAAGTTGTTCCATCTGTTAATTTCCCATGATAATGAACTTTCACCGTGTCACCTTTTTTAACTTGTTGCATACTGTTATTTTATTGATTTTTTTTGTTTCCGGCATTAGTAATTCTGTTTAGCATCGTTGCGTCGCACTCTTGTGTTTTTATAACACTATTGAACTCCGCTACCTGATCAGAAAAAACTTTAATTATTAAGAGTTTTGTGTCCGACAAAGTAAAATAAATAATAAGCTTTTACCAATAAAAGTTTTTCAGGAAATTTGTTAATTGATGGGACGCAGATTTTTTATGATATTTATGATTATCTGTTTCAATCATAAACGATCTTAACCGATCAGCGTTCTATCAACTTTGAAAAAATGCTTCATGAAAAATATCTATTTCGTATTTTCTTTTTTATTGATGATTAATTGCACTGGCTTTTCACAAACTAATTCATCAACTAATATTATCGTCGGAGCTGAGCGAATGAACGTTTACATTCCGATGCTGAAAGGCAGGACTGTCGCGGTTTTTGCCAATCAAACATCAATGGTCAGAAACATGCATTTGGTTGATGCGCTTATCAAAGAAGGAATAACCGTAAAAAAAATATTTGCTCCCGAACATGGATTTCGCGGAGTAGGAGATGCCGGCGAAGGAATGAAAAATGGGATAGATTCCGCAACCGGCGTTACGGTAATTTCTTTATACGGAAATAAATTAGCGCCATCTGCTGATGACATGAAAGATGTGGACATTCTGATATTCGATGTGCAGGATGTAGGCGTACGGTTCTACACATATATTTCTTCATTGCAAAAATATATGGAAGCAGCAATGGAAAATCATAAACCGTTATTGATACTTGATCGTCCGAACCCAAATGGCTTTTATGTTGATGGACCGGTGCTTGATAAAAAATTTGCATCATTTGTCGGCATGCAGCCGGTTCCTATTGTATATGGAATGACGATTGGTGAATACGCTTTCATGATCGCCGGAGAAAAATGGCTTTCGGAAAAAGCGAATGAAATATATAGTTATTATCAGACTGCACAAAATTCGACGGATACGCCATTTCATTTTTTGGTGATCAAGTGCAAGAATTATTCGCACAAAGACAAATATAATTTGCCGGTAAATCCATCGCCGAATTTGCAAAACATGCAATCAATTTATTTGTATCCTTCCATATGTTTTTTTGAAGGAACGGCAATAAGTTTGGGCAGGGGAACAGACAAGCCGTTTGAACAATTCGGGCATCCAACATTTCCAAAAAATTTGTACAGCTTTACTCCGCAAAGGACGCCAGGTGCTAAAAACCCGCCTTTACAGAATCAGACTTGTTATGGATTTGATTTGAGTAGTATTAATACAGAAAAAGAAATTAATGGTCATCTGCAATTAAAATGGCTGTTGAAAGCTTACGAACTTTTTCCTGATAAAGAGAAGTTTTTTCTTGCATCTAACTATCTTAATAAACTCGCAGGAACTGATATTTTAATGCAACAGATAAAAGATGGAAAATCTGAAAATGAAATAAGAAAAAGCTGGCAACCTGCATTGAACGATTTTAAAAAGATCAGGAAGAAATATTTAATGTATGATGATTTTGAATGAGCTGATGGCACGCAGATTTATCATGATGATTATGATTAGTTATGATTTTGAATTTGATAGACCCGTGCCACGGTTTAAAACCGTGGCACGGATTTGAGATCACGCTCCGTCGGGATTATAACGTCCAAGAATAACCGAAGATAATAGGCGCTGAATAGAATTGTTGCCGTACAAGAACGATTCATTTCTTTTCTTTCACTGG
>DATHPY010000284.1:0-3740 GCA_035483315.1 Puia sp.
TACATATCCATTATTTGCCTGTATCCATTTTGTGCCAAACGCCGTATTGGGAACAGTTCCTGTTCCATTAGAGTTCTCAAAAAATACTGTATCGTTGGCAGTAACATAAGAATCATAATCAGCCTCACCCTGTTTGTATTCGTATTTTTGGCTGAGGTTATTTATTGACAAGCGATAAGACAACGTTAACCACTTGGTAGGTTTTAGCTGCAAATGTGCATTACCCTGAATGTTATTATTTGTGGTAATATTTCTAACATTGCCGGTAACCCAATATGGATTAACAAAATAATCGTTGTAATAACCTGATGGCGTAGAATACACACCACTTTGCCAGTTTTTGTATTGTGACAAAGGATCATCCACCGGCGAATTCAACACATTATTATATACACTTCCCGTGTTGGTGGTATTGATATTCCGATATGTGTAAGACATGGTGAAGTCTGCAGTGAAAATACCGTATGTTCTTGAACCGCCCATACGGAAAACATCACGTATACCTTTATCACCCGGCATTGGGTTTTTGCTGTTTACATAAGAACCGCTGAGAAAAAACCGGCTATTTTCATCTCCTGCACTATAAGAAAAGTTTTGTGTTCCAGTCGTGCCAACATCAAAGAAATCTTTCTTTTGATTTTTTACAGCAGCCCAGGGTATCATTTGAACGCTACCATCAGCAACTGGGCGTCCGGCAGGTACTTTTATGCCTTGACCAGCATATCCTGCGAATGCAGGACCAAAGTTTTGGTTTTCAAAAGGAATGTAAGTGCTAAGGTCGTTGTAATTATATATGTAGTACTCACCACCACTATTGCCAAACGAGGTTTGGAATGCGGGTAAGTAGGCTACTGTTTCTCTTTGAAATGTGGTGGAAACATTTATCACGGGTTTGGCTCTTGTACCATGTTTAGTAGTAACAATCATAACACCGTTAGAAGCATCTGAACCATAGATTGCCGACGCACTGGAACCTTTTAACACAGTTACATCCTGAATGTCATCAGGATTTATTGTACTGATGTCATTGTAAAAGATAGCGCCATCTACAACTAACAACGGAGTGTTATTACCAGTTAAAGAACGATTACCGCGTAAAGTAATACGCGTTGGTGCAAACAATCCATTATTGACTGTATTGATTTCTAAGCCGGAAACTTTGCCGGTAAGTCCATTGGCCAAGTCATAAGGCTTTGCAGCCACGATGTCTTTGGCATCCACTTTTTGTGTAGAATAACCAAGAGATTTAGCCTGTTTCTGAATTCCTAAAGCGGTAACGACCACTTCAGTTAAATTAGATTCTTTACGGGCTACTACAATTGGAATTAAAGTGGCGTCGCCAACTGTATATTCTTTTGTTGTAACACCTGTTCCGGTGACAACGAGAATATCGCCGGGCTTTGCTTTTAATGCAAAGGCACCATCTGCATCAGCAGATACACCAACTTTTGTTCCTTTGATTCTAACAGAAGCAAATGGAACGGGCTGATTTTGTTGGTCAATAATTCTTCCTGAAACGCTTTTGTTTTGCGAAAATGCTGTAGAATAGACTAATGCCAGCACTGCAAACAGTGATAGAAATTTTCTCATGTGACTGTGAGTTTGGTTTTTAGAAGTCGTAAATATAGGAACTTTTAGTTTTCTTCAAAAAAAATGTTAAAAATTAAGCCCCTTTCGTCAGTAGACACCTTTTTTTCATAAAATGCTGCAATCATTCTAAAAAAGTTACCAACCTATCAATAGTTGTAGTTTTATTTCAGATTTTTTATTTCCATTTACCTCATACAGCCCGGTACCAATTGAATTTACACCATTGTAAATGCTTTGAGCCCAGCGCAACCACAATTCAATGTTCAATTTATTCACTTTGTCAGTACGAAACAGTTTTTTCAGGTTGCAACTCAAATTTAAGTAATACCGCACTCCCTTATTATAATAGAATGGAATGGAAAAGCTGTAAGGCACATCATTTTCATAAACATAAACTCTCGAATTATAATCTCCCGTTTCGAAATATTGAAATCGCACATTTCCGGAAAATAGTTTTTGCGCAGGTTTATAAAAAAAATCCACATAAGTTAAAAAGTCTTGCAAGTAATCGGGGTTTCGTTTATCATACCAAGTTACCTCAACTCTGTTTCTGATCATCATTCGCTTATTAATATTATACTGCCATTCCGTTCTCCAATTTTGCTCAGCGATAAAAGACAATTGATTTGTCATGGAATTTGGGTTTGAAATATTTTGTTGTTTTGATTGATTTTGAAACCGCGTATAAATATTAAAAATCTTATTTGGGGAATAATTAAGCTGTTAAGCTTATTAAAATTGCTTCAATTAAAAATTGCATCAGTATGTCAATACCACGCGCGCCGATTGACATGCGCTGAACAAAATAATCTCTGCCGGAACTTGGCGCATCAACCTGGTATTTTAGCCAGGGAAATTTGTACAGATCAAAAAATGCATCAGCCCGCCAATTCGTTAAAGGATGTAAACTGATACCTGTGTACAATCCTTTTTCGTTATTAGGATTAGCATTTTCTGTGAACGCGTCCGCATAAAGCGCCTGGTAATTTTTAGAAATATTTCTGTACAAAACCGAAACATCAACGTTTGAATTTATACTCATCAATAATCCATCTACGGTTGCTTTTGCCAAATTTTTATCTATTGCAAATTCTCCGAACAAATGAAAATTGTGATAAGTATAACTGCAATCGCTGCTGGCATTTGTCCAGTTATTTCCTGTAATTGCAAATAAATTATATGGCTCATTTTGTTTTTGAATACTGTTAGAAAAATGATAATGAATAACGTTCATGCCTAACCTAAAATTATCTTGCCTGAAATTAATGTTTCCCCCAAACGCTGTTTGCATCACATCATTTCTATCTTCATTTTCGCTTTTGGTGCGATGATAACCGGAAGTTTCAAATGAAGAAATAATATCTTGTTTCGTCAAAGTATCTGTATTAAAACTTGCACTTATTTTTCTGAATGAACCAAATACTATCGTTTGCCATTTGCCTTTTTCCAAAGTAATTCCTGCACCGCGATGAAATTAAAATTCACCGGCAGAATTATACGGACGAAGAATATCCGCATGTCTTTTTATAGAAAGAACTTCTGCGCTTTTAGTGAATGCAATGCTTTGCCATTGAATCAAACCTTGTCCCATATTGACTGTAAAATCGCCAAGCGTCAGCGATTTTATTATACCCAGGTTTTTTACAAAAAAATGAAGCGAATAAAAATCGAATCCATATTTCTGATAGCCTTTAAAAAATTGTTCTCCCGCATCTTTGTCGCCAAGCAATCCGTATTGAAGTAAATTTTTATAATTGTATTTGTATCTGAAAAAAAGTTTTTGCGGACTTCCCAAATAATAAGAACTGGAATCAGCGGGCTTTTCAAAACCAATAGGTTTTTCAATTTGCTGAGAATATCTAACCAACAATTCATTTTCTCCGCCGTGTAATCTTTTAATAAGATTTTCTGAAACTGAAGAATTGTCTTTTATTAAACGTAAGGCAATAACACTTTGATGCTTTGCAAATCCCAGGTTGGTATTGCCTGCAATTCGTAAATATTAATAAAGCTTCCCATCAATTTTCGGTATTGCAAAAAATTATAGATCTGTAAGTCGGTAAGAATTTGCAACGAACGCAGTTCATCTTCTTGTGCTGTATTTAAATTGATGGGATGTTTCTGACGCTCATCTAATTCCTGCCAGTAAG
>DATHPY010000285.1:0-4676 GCA_035483315.1 Puia sp.
AATTTATGGGGCGCATCGATGGCCAACTGAAATTGCGGGGATTTAGAATTGAATTGGGTGAAATTGAAAATGTGTTGCAACAATTTCCTGGCGTAAAAAATTGTGTGGTGATTGCTCCAGAAGACGATCGCGGTGAAAAAAGATTAGTTGGTTATGTTGCTATTGAAGGCGCGATAAATAAAAAAGCCATCGTGAATTTTCTCGAATCGAAATTGCCGGAATATATGGTGCCACGAATTTTGATGCAGGTAAATGATATTCCGCTTACATCAAATGGTAAAGCAGATAAAAAATCTTTACCTAAACCGGATTTCTCTTCGCAAATTGAGATGAAAGAATATATTCCGCCGCGCACTGAAGGTCAAAAAATAATTGCATCAATCTGGTCGGAAGCGTTAGGATTGCGACAGGTAAGTATTACTGATGATTTTTTTGAATTGGGCGGACATTCGCTCATTGCAATTAAAGTGATGAAACTTTTAGAACAAAAAACCGGGCAGCGGTTGCCGATCACCGCATTGTTCGAAGCGCCTACTGTAGAAAAATTAAGTTCATTATTGGATATTGATAAGAAAAATTCTTTGTGGAATTCTTTGGTGCTGATAAAACCCGGCGGCAATAAACCTCCTCTTTATTTTATTCACGGCTCTGGATTAACAGTGATGGTTTTTAATGATGTTGCAAAACGCATGGATCCCGATCAACCGGTTTATGGTTTGCAGGCGCGAGGTCTTAATGGCGAAGAACCCTTCGAGACGATGGAAGATATCGCTACATATTATATTTCTGAAATTGTTGCGCAAAATCCTAATGGACCTTATTGTCTTGCCGGATATTCTTTCGGCGGTATTGTTGCTTTTGAAATGGCGCAACAATTTATTAAGATGGGAAAGGAAGTGAAGATGCTTGCATTGTTTGACACGCACATTGCCAATGAGGATTATTTTCTTTCATCAGGAAGCAAGATGAAAAGAAAAATAATGAGGCAATTTCCCAAGATGTCTTTCATACTCAAATCTTTTGCTAAACATCCTAGAGCGACTATTGGCTACCAGGTTGATTTTTTTCAATCTAAAGTGAGAAAAATATTCGAAAAGATGAAGTTGATGAAACCAAAAGAATCGGCTGAACAATCTTTTTCTGTTTATGCAGATAAAATAAATGAGAAACACGATTATGCATACATGAATTACAGGATGACGCCGTACGATGGCGTTCTTGATCTGTTCAGGGTAAGAACAAGACTTTATTATTTAGATGATCCGGAATATTTGGGCTGGAAATCTTATTCCAAAAAAATTATTATTCATGAAATTGACGGCGATCATAAAACATTTTTGATACCACCTAATGATGAAGGTTTGGCGATAAAATTAAAGGATACGCTTAACGAACGTATTGGCGCAAAAAAATAGAAGAAGGTTTACTTCGTAATAATTAATAAAGTGCATGCCATTTATACACTCCGATATTATTGAAAATATTGAATGGAAAACTAATTACAAAATAAATCTCACTTCATCAGTTGACATTTGGAAAGTCAGAATTTGTTCAGAAGGAAAACTATGTGATTTTTTTTTACAAACATTTAATAAGGAAGAAGCGGAAAAATCCTCGTGTTATCGAAATAAAGAAGATAAGCTGAGATATATTTTCGGACGTGGAGCATTAAGATTTTTATTGGGAAAGTATCTGAACAAATCTCCCAACACAATTCAATTTGCAATTGGAGCTGATAAAAAGCCGCTGCTGCATAAAAATTCAGGAGATGATCTGCATTTTAATATTTCGCATTCCGGAGACTTTGTTTTGATAGCCATATCAAATTCAGAAATTGGTGTGGATATTGAAAAAATGAATCCTGATTTTTCTTACAAAGAAATTCTTCATTCAAATTTCAGCAAAGAAGAAATTGAGTTTATTCAAAATTCAAAACATCCGGTTGAATCTTTTTATCTGTTATGGACACGTAAAGAATCTTTGGTCAAGGCAACCTCAAAAGGACTTAGCGATAATTTGAATTTGATTTCTATTCTTGATGGATTATTTAATGGTGGAGAAGAAATATTCGACTCACCTGAATCCTGGGATATACACAGTTTTAAAATAGAAGAAAAATATTTTGGTAGCATCGCCTGTAGTATGCACATCAAAACAATTAATTTTTGGGAAACTTCACCCTCATTTTTTCTTCAGGCGGTATAAAATTCTGTCGGTGCCGGGAATAACTTCTTGTCTTTCCTTTTCAAAATAAACTCCAAAATGTTTTTCGAATGCAGCCGGATCGTAAGGAGTGTGATAATTGGTTTTGTTGACGATAAGTTGTTGTGACTTTTCATCATTCAATGGCACAAATTCTATGACAAGATATTTTTTAGTAAGATCAGCCATCATTTTTGCGACATCAGATAATGGAACATTTTTACTTAACACCAAATGGTGAATAAGCGCTAACGCAGTTACTGTATCGGATTTAGCTCTATCAGCAAACGATTGTCTTTCCGAATGATTGAAACCCACGGCTGGCGAGGGGTTGGTAAGATCAATGCAAAACGTCAGAATGTTTTTTTCGTTTTTACTTTTTGCTTCAACATATAACCTGTTAATACATTGACTGTCGAAGTCAACTGCAATAACGTTTGAATTTTTTTCGGCAAGAATTTTTGAAAAATATCCATCATTACAACCAATATCCATTACCCTGCCATTATTGATATCGCTCACAAACTCACGGAATATTTTATCTTTTGCAGCAAGATAATTTTTGCTGAGAATTGTTTCATCATAATAATTATTCCAGGTAGTCAGCACAGAAGTTTTAATACGCAACGGTTTGATGGTGCTTTCCAGACTATCCAACAAACGCAATAATTTTTCTTTATTAAAATTAATTGCCCGTTTTGATTTTGACGATTTGTTATTTTCAGTTACAGAACTCTGCAAAAATACATGCAGCCAGATGTTCAGTTTGAATTTTGTTTTGCGCGGCAACAGTTTTGCGGTTGTTTGCGCCGGAATCCCTTCAAGATAAACAGACAATAATTTTTGAACATCAATTTGCCGATAATGTTCAATTAACAGCGGGAATAAAAAGCATTCGCAAAACTGGCGATAAGCGATCCATGGTTTTGATTCATCATATTTCTCGAACGACAGCGTATCAATAAAAACCGGTTTTCCCTGGTAAAACTGGATATTAAATGATGTGGCATCTTTTAAAATCATTCCATGTTTTACTGCAATTTTCATTGCCCTCAAAGTAAGCAATGCCGCATCTTTAAGCTCATCAAAACTCCATTCGTACGGATAACTTATAAACGGCAACTGCTCAGGAAGCAATGTTTTATACCAGTCATTTGAGCCGGTTAAATTTTCATTGACTTCTTCATGCGCGAGAAGTATTTTTTTATCAGTAAGGTTTTTATACAAGCCGGATGATATCAGCAGGTCGTAATCATTTTTATAAGATTGATTAACCTGTCTGTAATATTTATCGTTTGCACGAAAAACAAAACCGGATGGATCTTTAAATGAGGCTGGGTGTTGAAGAAAATCAGGCATCTAAATTGTCATTATCTTGTGAATCACTTTTTTTGGTTTTGCTAAAGAAAGCCTTTACTTTCCACCATAAATTTTTAAAATAAAACAGCCCGGCTAAAACACCGGCAATAATCATTTGTACAAGGTAACTTCCGCTACCCGGATCAATGTAAAGTAATAGAAATTTCATTGGTAAAAACGGATTTAAATGGTTACGGAATGATCTTGTACCTCTACCCGCAAAAAAGCGATTTTTTGCTTTGGGATAGATATTGTAATTAACGTTTTTCTTTTTGTATTATTATTTTTGCAGACTATGATTGCTAAACTTAAACACACCAAAGGCGGTTTACTGCCTTTTTTACTGATTATTTTTCTTATTTCGGCTTCTGATCTTTTCTATTTTATCATTAATGCGCCCCATTCAGACGCGATTTTCAGGTTATTGACATGTTTTAGCGTTTTTCTTATACCTCTGTATATTTTCAGAAATCATTTGAAGTTATATACATGGTTATTGCTGCCTATCTTTCTGCTGATACCTTTTTCAATTGCGGCTATTATTTTTTTTAATTTGCCTATAAATTCTACGCTTGTACTCTCTATTACAAATACTACAACAAAGGAAGCGACCGAATTGATCCGTCATTATTTATCTCTTTTTTTAGTGATAGTTGTTTTAACCATTGGCTTATACTTTTTATTGCTGAAAAAAGTCCCTTCAAAAATATCTTCAGAATTAAGTTTCAGAATAAGTGCCTGGAGCTTTCTTCTTTTTGCGATACTTCCCTGGTTTGATAAAAACCCTGAAACACTTCATCGTGGTTATATCATTCGCGTAAAGGCTAATCTTTATGCAACATTTCCTTTTTCTGTTGGTTATTGCAGCGCATTAGTTTATAATCAATATCACATGATAAAAACATCGGAAAAAGAAAGAAATGATTTTAAGTTTAACGCGAAACAAGATTCGTTTGCATCTCCATCCAATAAACAAATTTATTTGCTGATAATCGGCGAATCTTCACGTGCCGATCATTGGTCAATTAACGGGTACGACAGAGTAACATCTCCGCGCATCAGCAAAAGGGAAAATTTCATTTCTTTTTCGAATGCAGTTGCCGGCGCATCATTTA
>DATHPY010000286.1:0-6212 GCA_035483315.1 Puia sp.
TGTTAAACAAAATTCCATTGAAGCGGTCATCCCGGAAAACGAAACATTGGTTTCCGGCGCAACGGTAAAGCTCCGATTGCTCAATGATATTTTTATCAATGGAATTAAAATTCCAAAAAATGAATTTGTTTTCGGGATGGCCTCACTCAGTAATGAACGTTTGAAAATTGTTATTAATTCTATCCGCTACCAGAATAATATTCTTCCTGTCTCTCTTTCTGTTTATGATATGGATGGCATGGCAGGAATTTATATTCCAGGTTCTATTAACCGGGATGTCAGTAAAGAATCAGCCGATGATGCGATCAGCACCATTGGTCTCACGCCGGTTGATCAGTCTGTCGGTGCCCAGGCTGCCGTTGCCGGGATACAGGCAGCAAAAACGCTCGCGAGTAAAAAAATAAAACTGATCCGCGTAAATATAAGATCGGGCTACAAAGTATTGCTCAGAGACAACAATCAAAAAAATTAAAAAAAATTATTTTATGAAAATGCTTACCCTCTTTGTTTTTCTTTTTGGAGTTTGTTCTCATTCATTTTGTCAAACCACGATCGAGTCATTTCCGATTTCGGTTTGTGTCGTGAAGACAACAAACATTATTTTTCCCTCATCAATCAAGAGTGTTGACCGCGGCTCAAAGGATGTGATCGTACAAAAAGCAAAAGGCCTTGAAAATATTTTGCAGGTGAAAGCGGCGAGACAAAATTTTATTTCGACCAATCTTTCCGTGATCACTGCCGACGGAAAATTATATTCTTTCCTGGTCAGCTATTCTAATGACCCGACACTGAATCTAAATTTTGCAAACGATCTGTCTACGCATGAAAATGATACTCAAAAAATTCTTTCGCAAAAACATTTTCTGCATCGCCGTGTTCATGCAGAAAAAATGAAAATTAATCTTACCGGGATTTATTTATTTCATCAGATGATGTGGTTCTGTTTTGAAATAAAAAATAATTCGCTGTTAGATTATCACTCAGATGACATGCGTTTCTTTTTGCAGGATAGAAAAAAAGCAGCGCGAAGCGCCATACAGGAAACTGAAATTCCTGTGATATATCCCGAAGCATTTTTGCCGACAGTGCCCGGTAAAAAAAATAAACAATTTGCACTCGCCTTTGCTCCTTTTACTTTTTCAAAAGATAAAAAAATGATCATGGAGATGAGTGAAAAAAATGGAGGGCGCTTGCTTTCTCTTTCTCTTACACACAAAATTATTCTTAGGGCAAAACAATTAAAATAATATAGTCATGAATGAAAAAAATCTGGACTACCTAAAGGACAATGTCCGCTATCTCGGTTTTGGAGACAAGCTCCACTCCGAGCTTGAAAAAAATATCAAAGACGGCAAGCCGGACTTTTTGCTCAGCGCGGCTTATGCTGTGCTGGCAGACACACTCCACGCTGACCTGCATTTTCGAAAGTCGGACACGCAGGATATGTATTTTTTAAATAAGTACGATGCCGAGCTGCGTGTGAAGGACAAAGAAAATCTGAAACAGACTTTTTATCTTGATCGCGGGAAGGGGGTCACGGCAAAAGAAGCGTACAATCTGCTCAGCGGAAGATCGGTCTTCAAAGAACTCACCAATAAGGATGGCGAAAAATATTTTGCGTGGCTGAAACTCGACCTGCGCGAGAAAGATGAGCGCGGCAATTTCAAGGTGCAGCATTTTTATGATAGTTATGGTTACAACCTCAAAGCTGCGGTGAACAATCTGCCGCTTGCGCATATGACCAGCGAACAGGAAGCGCAACTCTTTAAATCGCTGCAGAAAGGAAATATCCAGGAAGTAAAGATCATGCAGGATGGCAACGAAGTGAAAATGTATCTCGTCGCAAACCCGCAATACAAGACGTTGGAGATGTTTGATGAGAACATGAAACCTATTTCGCGCGAATTAAAAGCAGTGATGAATGCACTTCCGGAAAAAGAGTTGCATCAAAAAAATGTAAGCACAGCGATCGGCGAGAATAAAAATGAACTGAGTGATAACTCAAGTTCAAAACTGCTGAAGAAAAATGTCGCTGAAAAAAAAGATGATGGCACCCAACAAAATAATTCAAAAAAAAAGGACTGGCACGCAGAAAAGCATGAAAGAAAGAATGACTCAAAATTGGCAAAGAAAAATGGCAAGGAAATGAAAGAGGATGGATTGATGCCGAAGAAAAGAATCAGTGAGAAGAAAGGGTTGAGGATTTGAGAAAGGAACAATATTAAGTCAAGTAGAATTTTTTTTGAGGAAATGAAATTGTGCGATGGACCTACAGGAACATTTTTTAGGATTTTATGAAGCGATCACTCTTGATCAGCGAATCAGCGCGACACATATCAGCTTGTACATGGCTCTCCTGTTTCAGCATGTGGCCTCTTTGGAAAACCCGATCCATATAGAAAGAACATCGGTCATGCAACGCGCGAAGATCAGCGCCCGGTCAACGTATAACAAATGCATGCATGAACTTAACGAGTATGGATATGTAAAATATGTTCCGTCGTACAATTTTTATTTGAAAAGCCTGGTGTATATCCGGAAAGTATAAGTGATGTGTTATGGAAAGTGTGAAAGGAAATGTGATGATCATCATTGCGCATGATGAATGGATCCTGCTATTGGAAAAGCAGGATGAAATAATTGAATTGCTTCGTGAAAAAAATTTTGCTTCAGCGAAGCCGGGTGTTCGCTCTCCTTACATCACCGCAAAAGAATTTATGAGTGCGGTTCGAATCTGTCGCTCGAATTTTGATAAGCTCGTGAAGGCAAAAAAGATCATGACGCTGAAGAAAGGAAGGAAAGTGTACGTAGTGGCGGGAGAGGTGGAGCGGTATTTTCGGGAGGTGGTGTGAGATAATTATTCATCTGCTTTAGTAACAGGTGACATAAAATTTGTCCGTTTGCATTACTATTTTCAATTTAATCATTTTCAGCCAAGCTTTTCTCTAAACTCATCAACAACTATTGAAATGGAGCCATCGAAACCACTAGTTGATTTCCTATCTGTTTTATATGAATATAGGGGTTAGATTGATTGGTAGTTGCGAATCCAATTTGATGTCCGGCCGGATCAATGTAAATCGCTTTGAAGGTTGCGTCATCGGCAGAAATGGTGTAAACTTTGGAATCTCCCCATTTTAATTGTTCGTCCGCTAGAGGCGAGTCAATCGGCAAAGTCTGCTGCTTTTTTTCGACAAAATAAATGTTGTAGATTAAGGCGGAATTATCTCCGTCAGTTCTAATATGCCTGGCAACGGTGCCAGGAGATATTGCCCAGCCAAGATCCCAATGATCGTGTCCAAAACCTTTTCCATCCTCGTGTACTAGCTCCAGCCGAGCGTTTTCGGGAATGACCGACCATCCCTGGTCAATAGGGCATCCACGAATCGCTTCCTCGTGCCCGGCGAACCGTATTTGACAGGATCTTTGTTGAGAAATGGTCGTCTCAACAGACGTGCTTTGGAATAATTTAAAAATGCCAGAATTTGAAGGAAGAGCGAGAAATCCTATGGAAAATTGTCGAATGACTTTTGAATGGAAAAATCCCGGGTCATAAGGAATTTTCAAATTCACAGCGACGGGGTTTAAACTTTGTGCAACTGAAGGAAACGCATTTGTAGGGACTTTAAAGGAAAGTTCTTGATTGGTCTTTTCAAAAGGCGGAATTAGAATATCTTTTACCTGAAGATCTGGCTCATATCCAGCCTTCGCTGCGTCCTTGAATACTCCGTGGATATGTAAAATGGTAAACTCTTCTCCTGTGCCAATCACATTGCCTGTCCAAGTGGTAACTTGAGGCTGCTTGTCGAAAAATGGTAGCATCAACATTACTTCCGTTATTTTTTTCTCCGCACCATCAATAGTATTTGTTTGAACTTGGTCCAAAACACCTGAAATCCCATTAAGAACTTGTTGTTCTTTTGAAGTAATTTGATGAGATGTTGCATTTAAAGCGTCTTTATAAGCATCTTTTGTTTGAGCAATCACACTTAAAGCTTCATTCGCCGCATTGCTCTCCAAAATCTGTCCACCTGTGACAGCACGGTCCAATAACATACTTGCTCTATTTGATAAATCGTCAAGCGCCTTTTTGAAAGGATTTAGTGGTATCGCTTTGCCGAAAATCGGATTCCCAATAATTAATAGTAAGATGACTAGTTTTGATTTCATGCGTTGGCGTTTGATCAGATTTTAATAACGTATTCGAAATTGATTTGCTTGTCGCAAGTAAAATTGCAAAAAGTGTAAAAGACCTTATTTTTTACATTTACGAGTTGAAGATAAAATAAATCGATTCACGATTTCGAAATCTCGAATCATTTTTCGTCGATATAAGTGGTAACCATTACCGTAAATTAGTGGTCTGCAAAACTGTTTCAAACATTTCAGGTTTCTGAACCTTCATTTATTTCACATGGTGTTTTGATAATTGCTAAGATTTTACTATCCGAGGCGATCATAATCTCAAAGACTTCTTAGCAATCTCATTTAGAAAACCTATCCTTGGAACATAAAATTTTTCTCCGCGGCTCAATTTAATTTTTGAGTTTCAATAGGCGATTTTGGTTTTGTAAGATTGATATATGCTCACAAAGTTTTTTACTTGGCAGGGAAATCTAGAGCTTTAATAAAAACAAAAAAGAGTATCACTTTCTAATTTAATCAAACATTAAGTGTAAACAATTATATGAGGGAGATTTCAATCTAATTGTTGGTTTTGCATATCATATTTTTTTACATTCGAATTAGAAGCAAGAAATATAATTGTGAATTAAGTTTCCAATTTGCGACAAAGATTTTTTAAGAATATGAAACCAAAAACAACCATTATGAAAAATTATTTATTATTATTCGCTTTGCTTTATTCATTTTTTTATTCCCAATCTCAAGATGATGGAAATAACAGTGTATTATACAAAGTAATTTTTTCTGATACAAAAGTTACAGTAAATCAAGATGGCTCTGGAGGAACAAAACTCGCTGATGCAGGCCTAATTTTTGTTTGTACAAATGCAAGTGTTACTGGTAAAGCTCATAAAATTTCATTTTTACATATAATAGATAATAAAAATACTCAAAAATATGCCGCCGCTAAAGTTGCAAATATTAATATAAGCGATAACGGAAAAGATTATTATATTTCAGATGATGATCTGACTAATCGTTGCTCCAAATATTATTCAAAACATGCAATATTTAATATTGGATTTTCTCTATTACCTTATGTGATACGGGCAGGGGGAAATGGTAGACCTTCAGATGCAGACCTATCGGTAAATACATTGCCTTCTTTACAAATCAAATGGCGTTTTAGTCACACAAAGCCTGATGCTTATTATGGATTTTTGATTACTGCGGGGTTAATGTCTGCAAACATTGATAAAGGACAGTTTCCATCTTCAAGCACTCAAGCTGCAGATTACGCAACTCAAAAAAATATTTCTTTGATTTCTGCAAATATTGGGGCCTTTGTTGGATTTAAGGATGGCTCATTTGGGGTGTTTTTCGGATTGCCATTTCCTCCAAAGAATTTAACAGAGTGGAATTATTATCATGCATGTGTATTATCTTTTGGAATCGGCATTTCAATATTCAGCCTTACTAATACTTCAAAAACAACATCTGGCACCTCAACCCAACCATCAACAAAGGCTGCAGCTTTAGAATGATTAATCTGTTTGAGTTACTTAAAAGTTTTCGAAGTTAGAATGTAAATTTCAGAAATGGGCCGCGTAAGTACTGCCTTAATTAAAATTTTGGGGGATCAATTTCGTTATAGAAGAACGCGAATAATTCTTTATTCTTCCGAAATTATATATTCATTTATAGAGAAATTCTAATAATTTTTTGGCAATTTTTTTTAATATCGTCATGATAAATGCCTCATTATTTAATAATTTATCAAATCTTAGGCAACCGATCAGAATGTCAACCGAACTCATTGTTTATGAATTTGATATTTTATTCCCCAACATCCATCACTCTAGGCAATTCAACAAAAGATATTTGTTTTGAAAATATTTTTCCAATTTGGCTTTTACTTGTATCACTTATTAAACGGTATTGTTTTTCAAATCTAAAAGGAATGATTAACCAGCGGTAAGCATCTGCATCATAAAGAATTTCCATTTTAAAATTGGATACCTGATTAAAGCGATCATTAAGAGCATTTACCACATCCTGGTTGGGAGTACGATTAAACCGAACTGTCA
>DATHPY010000287.1:0-3645 GCA_035483315.1 Puia sp.
TTTAAAAAAGTGATCATGCTGTGAATATTATCATGCTTATCATCTTCCCTGTCGCGATAATCAAACAAAATACAAATTGAATAAATAAGAAAAAAACGACTCAATATAAAATATAGAAATTCATTTTTCCAGGCAACGTCAGATATGATCAATGGTAATATTGTGGTTACATAAGTCCACACAAAAGCAAGAAAAATTGTTTTTCCGATGGCGATTTTTTTCAAGTCTCTGAAAAATGTTTGGGGCAATTTCGGAGCTGAATATAAAAATGTAACAAATGCGCCAAAAGATATACTTATCCAATGATCTCTTAACAAATAAAAATAAAATACAGAGCCGCCAAGACCGATAAAATAAAATATAATGTGCAATGTTTTATGTTGCTGAGTCCATAAAATTCTTTTTGAAGAAGTAACAGAAAAAGAAGTAAGATACCAGTGAAAATTATAACTGCAGACAGTGGAGAAAAAAATAAAAAGAAGAAGATTGAATGAAACATGAATATCGCCAAACAGGTGAAGCGTTTGGTTTGTCATTATCACCGCACACAATGCAATATATAAACTGCTGAAAAGAAAAAAATCGAATGGTTTTTTTAACACGCACAATAAATTGAGTGCAATTTATTGATAAAGTGCAACAATCAGTGGACTGGTAACCGTGTCGCTCATATTACCGGCTCTGTCCGTAACAACAAACTTTAAAATAAGTGAATCATTTCTAAAAATTTGTTCATGGAAAACGCTTGCATCGAGATCAAATTCAAATTCACCTTTAGAGTTATTCGGAAAATCCGGAATAGTGTCTTGATATATGGTATTAAGACTATCCTGGGTGGGAAAAGGCAACACATTCACACGCACGCGCACCGCAGTAAAAGTGCCACCACCCAAGTCTCCTTGTTTATCAGAAAATTTAAGTTTTGCCTGGAGCTCTCCATTAACAGGAATAAGCGTATTAATAGATTCGATACTTATTTGCGGTTTTGTTGTTAATCCTTTTCCACAGGAAACAAAGATTATAACAATTAAGAGAGAGAGAAAAACCAAAAACTTCATGTTGCTGATTTAGTGTATACGAAACTACGAGATTTTTAGGAAAAGGTTTACTATTGCATGTTTTTTTACAATTCATTAAAGAACCTCTTATTACAATTTATAGCTTGTTTCCCGACAATGAAAATAGCATCTTTCTTATCCAAAAAAATAATTTTGAAGAAATCGCTTTGAAAATTTTTCGTACCCAATCGGAGAATAATCCTGTTTACAAAAAATATATCGAAGAATTAAAAGTAGATACGCTTCAGGTCAATTCACTCGCTCAAATTCCTTTTTTACCGGTTAATTTTTTCAAAACACAAAAAATAAAAACCACAGATTTTGAAGAAAATATCTTTTTTGAAAGCAGTGGTACAACAGATACAATCAACAGCCGTCATTTTATAAAAGATATTTCTTTATACAAAAAAAGTTTTGTTGAAGGATTTAAAAGATTTTATGGAGAGCCGGAGCAATGGTGTATTATCGGGTTATTGCCATCTTATCTTGAAAGAAAAAACTCCTCGCTTGTTTTTATGGTTGATGAATTAATAAAAATGAGCGGACACTCAAAAAGTAATTTTTATTTGCACGATTTTGAAAAATTATCCGTTGAATTGAAACAGCTTGAAAAAGCAAAACAAAAAACTTTATTGATCGGGGTTACTTACGCATTACTTGATTTTGCCGAAAAATATCCAATGCCATTATCACACACTGTTGTTATGGAAACCGGCGGCATGAAAGGAAAGCGAAAAGAAATTACCAGGAAAGAAGTGCACGATCTTCTAAAAAAACAATTTGGTTTATCATCAATACATTCTGAATATGGAATGACAGAATTATTATCACAGGCACATTCAAAAAATTATGGCGTTTTTGAATGTCCGCCGTGGATGAAAGTTTTAGTCAGAAATGAAGATGATCCTTTTGATATTTCTTTTACCGGATCAGGTATTGTTAATATTATTGACCTCGCCAATATTTATTCCTGCTCTTTTATTGCAACCGATGATGCCGGAAAAGTTTTTAAAAATGGAAATTTTGAAATATCCGGAAGAATTGATGGCAGTGATCTGCGCGGCTGTAATTTATTAGTAGTTTAATGGAATCATTCCTGTACAATCAATCGTACATTTTTCCCTCGAACTTTCAAAAGCGAGTTCAATAATTCTTATTGTATTGAATGCATGTTCCGGTTTAACTTTCAACTCTGCTCCGTTTCTTATTGTTTCATACAGATCCAAATAATAAAAACCATAATTTCCCGGCAATGTTGGATATTTTATTCTCACTTCTTTTCCATCAATCAACGTGTGCAGTATTCCCCAATTCTCTTCCGGCTCTTCGCCCCATTTAGGAATGTTGGGCATCACTCCCACTTTCAATAAAGCTTCTTGCGGATCTTCACCGGATTTTATATAAGAACCAATTGTTCCATGAATCATAAACTTCGGTCCAGGCTCACGGACAAGCATACCCGATTCCAGGATTATTTTTGTGAATCCATAATCAAGACGAATATCAAAATAATCGTCAACGACAGAATGCGGACGTTGCTTCCTGATATCTGCAGTAATGGTTTTGGGGATTCCAAAAAGAATCAACGCCTGATCTATTAAATGTGATCCGAGATCAAATAAAATTCCGCTGCCCGGTTTATCTTTTTCGCGCCATGCATTTGGTTTTGCTTCCGCGCGGTAACGATCATAATGAGATTCAAATTCTACAATTTCACCAAGCAAATTTTCCTGCAAAATATTTTTAATAGTTAAGAAATCATTTACGTAACGCCTGTTATGAAAAATGCTTAATACGCCATTGCTTTTTTTTGCAAGATTGATCAACGTCATTGCATCTTCACTCGAATTTGTGAACGGTTTTTCGACTACAACGTGCTTGTTTGCTAAAAGCGATTTTTGTGTGTATTCAAAATGTGTATCATTTGGAGTTGTGATAACGACAAGATCAATTTTGGGATCTTCAAGCAACTCATCAATGGTTCTTACTACATTGACCTGCGGATATCTTTTTTTTGAATCGCTGTTATTTCTTTCCAACACACTTACCAAACAGTATTTTTTCAAAGTAGATAAAAATGGAGCATGCATAATCTGGGCCGCAATACCATAACCAACTAATCCTACATTAATGGGGTTGTTCACTGATTTTATTTTTAAAAGAAAAAATGGTTTGAACGCAGGAATAAATTTATGAAGAAGAAGAATAGAAATTTCATACATAAAAAAGACCCCCTGTAGAAACAGGGGGTCATCTAACGATTGCTTGCCATATGAAAATCATCAATAATGTCTAAAAATATATTAATAATAAATATTATATTTTTATTACAATACAAATTTACGAAAAAATCATAAAATGAGAACTAAAAAATTAAAATTTAGAAATATTTTGCAAAATAATTTATATATAATTATTTATAATATAAGATAAAAACTCAATCTTTATATTCGCTTAAAGCCTGTTCCAAGCAATCCATTGCTTTATTGATTGCCTCAACATTAAGTACATAAGCTAATCGCACTTCATTATTTCCCAAATTTTTAGTGCTGTAAAAACCACTTGCGGGAGCAAGCATTATGGTTTG
>DATHPY010000288.1:0-10962 GCA_035483315.1 Puia sp.
GTCGCACTCTTGTACGATAACAATTCTATTGGACTGTCAGTTTAATTTCTAAATCGCTATCTTTTTACCACATAGAAACATAGGCACAGAGTTAACATAGGGGTTCTATGTTTCTATGTGTCTATGTGGTTGTTTTTTTCAAAATATATTTTGGAGTTGTAAACTCTGTGAAATCCTTTAATCCTATTGATCCGTGATTCAGACCAATTTTGTTTAACAAAAACTTATTCTCTTTTAATTAGCA
The DNA here is from genome assembly GCA_035483315.1 of Puia sp. Taxonomy (GTDB): domain Bacteria; phylum Bacteroidota; class Bacteroidia; order Chitinophagales; family Chitinophagaceae; genus Puia. The sequence goes on from DATHPY010000288.1 coordinate 245, forward strand.
ATTAATCTTCTGCTAATAGTACTTTCGTTTTTTATTCTTGTTTCCATATCTCTATTTTATTATGAAGAATTATTTCAAATTATTACTGCCTGTTCTTTTTGCAAATGTTTGTTTCGCGCAAAAAAATATTTCAGCATCTTCAAAACCGCCGGCAGTGATCGCTTATTTCGCCGGCCGACCAACGATGATAGACAGTTTCGCAGTAAATAATTTGTCGCATCTTATTTTCAGTTTCTGTCATTTAAAAGGAAATGAATTAAGCGTGAGCAGAATGCCGGATACATTGGTGATAAGAAATATGGTTGCGCTGAAAGAAAAAAATCCAAACCTAAAAGTGATATTATCGCTCGGCGGTTGGGGTGGTTGTAAAACTTGCTCAGAAGTTTTTTCAACAAAAAAAGGAAGGCGTGAATTTGTGCGTTCTGTAAAACATCTCACAGAATATTTTCACACGGATGGAATTGACCTTGACTGGGAATATCCTGCGCTGGTAAATATTCCCGGTTATCCGTTCATGCCGGAAGACAAAGACAATTTCACTGCTCTCGTAAAAAAATTGCGCAAAAAAATGGGCGCTGATTTTGAAATTAGTTTTGCAGCCGGCGGATACACAGATTATATCAATCATTCTATTGACTGGAAAAACACAATGCGTTATGTTGATATTGTAAATTTGATGACCTACGACCTGGTCGGCGGCGATGATACAGTGACTGGTCATCACACTTCTTTATATTCTACACCAGGGCAATTGGAATCCACGGACCACGCAATAAAATTGCTTGATTCAATTGGTGTGCCGCGAAATAAAATGGCTATTGGTGTTGCGTTTTATGCGCGAATTTTTCAATTACGGGATAGTCTTAATTACGGATTGTATCGCCCGAGTAAATTTTTTCGCGGACTTTCTTATCGCGATTATAATAAAATTTTATTGTCAGACAGCGGATATGTTTATCGATGGGATTCTGTTGCGCAAGCTCCTTACATGTACAACGCGTCAAAACAATTATTCGTCACTTTTGACGATACATCTTCTATTCGCATTAAAACAAAATATGCAATTGATAATAAATTGTATGGCGTAATGTTTTGGCAACTCGCCGATGATAGTTATACTAATGGACTGCTGGATATTATTGTGAATACAAACAAAGAATATTTTGGGAAGAATAAATGAAAATAGATTTTGAATTGAATTGCTATATTCGATAAACCATAGAGTCTATGAAATCGCTTTTATTTTCCATATTCATTATCTCGTTATTTTTTGTTTCATGTACTTCTTCAAAAAAAATTGCAGGGAGTCGTTTACCTGATTCGTTGCCTGCACTCCCGATGAGCGAAATTGATTTGCCCGTAAGAATAAGCGCCAAATCAATTTTGTTTAAAGCAAATTTTTTAGTACCGGCCCAATTCACTTCCGATGGTTGGCCAAATTATTCTCAGCCTTCCTGCGATTTTCGATACAAATATCGCTTTGTGCGTTCAGGTTTGACGATAACATGCGTTAATAATGTACTGGGAATTCAGCTTACAGGAAATTACCAGGTAGCCGGTGCGAAATGTATATGCTCGATGGGTAAATCGGTGTCGCCGTGGATATCCGGCAGTTGTGGATTTAGTAATGAACCACTTCGTCGTGTGAACATTAACGTTAGCTCGAAACTTTCTTTTCTTCCAAATTTTAAAATTGCAAGTGCAACTGTACTGGGAAAAATTGAAGCGCAGGATAAATGTTATGTGTCTATGTTTTCCAGCGATGTTACGCAGCAAGTGCTTGACAGTGTTCACGCGTCTGTACAAAGTTTTTGCAACGCATTAGACGCGACAATTTCGGGAATGGATTTTTCCCGCATTGCGCAGCAATCCGTAGAAAAAGGGTTTCATAAAACGCCAATAAGCAAATATGGGTTTTTAGTTATCAATCCTGCTGCCATTCGTGTTGGACAATTAAATTATGCGAAAGATAGTTTTAGTATTTCTGTTGGAATATCGTGCAAACCTGAACTTTCGTCCGATAGCGTGAATAAAGAAATCAGTGACGTGCATGTGCCGGTAAATGTTGGAGAAAATAAAGATAACGTGAACATGTATGTAAATGCTGCGTACGATTATGATTTCATCAGCAAAATATTGAGCGACACTTTGCGGAATAAAGTTTTTGATTATAAGGGAAGAACGATTGTTATTAAAGATGCTGCGATAAAAGGCTTCGGCAATCACCGGGTAGAAATTAGAATTGATTTTGCAGGAACTAATTCCGGCAGATTGTATTTGCGCGGAACTCCGGTTTTGGATACGGCTAAACAAACGTTGACCATTCCGGATATTACATCTTCATTGGAAACGAAAGACCTGATGATGATAATTGGAAAAAGCGTTGTGAAGAATAAAATAAAAAAGAATCTTGGTGGAACTTCTTACCTAGATATTGGCGCATTGGTAAAAAGTAATATGAAGACGATTGATTCGATGGTGAATAGAAGTTTGAACAAAAATCTTTCTCTCGCCGGAAAAATAAGTGAGCTAAAAATTGTTGGCTTGTTGCCGCAAGCAAAAGAACTGCAGGTTCAAATTTATACGAAAGCCAATTTGGAGTTGATAAGTAATGGGAACTTTTAATAATTGATAATGGAGAATTGAAAATGAAAAACTTTCGGCAATTAGCGATATGGACAATAATTTTGAATTTCTTCATTATTGTTGGAGCAGGACATGGTTTGGGTTTATCGGAATATTTGAAATTGGGCTAATTAAATTGATTATTGACTCTAAACTGAGTTTATCATTAAGATCTTCTTTTGAAAATTCAATTGGAGCCGCTGCGCTTTTTTCTTTAATCGGGCAACTATTACTGATATTATCGTTAGTTAGCAAAAAAAGTAAAATAGTTTTTTTATGGATTGGCTTTCTTTATTTGACACATAATATTTTTGAAGATGATAATATTTCAGGAGTAAGTTTTGGCTTTGGAATTCCATTTCTTGTTTGCTCATTTATATTATTCTATAAAATTATTAAGGATAAGATTTCTAAGAATAATTTTTCAGATGAAATTTAGTTTCCGCGAATTGGATGTAAAAAAAATGCCACAGATTCACAGATTAATACAGAGGAATTTTTTGCCGCAGATACGCAGATTGTATAAAATCGGACAATCTGTGAATCTGTGGCTAAAATTAAACTCTTCTGCTCGCACGAAAGCTGCAATTCATAAACCCACCGCTGAATAAAATTCTAATCGTACAAGAGTGCGACGCAAGGATGCTTAATAGAATTACTAATGCCGGTTACATAAAATAAAAATGCTCCTGGTTAAGAGAGCATTGAAAATATATTTTGTTTTTTTACTGCTGATTTTTCCAATAACCATCAATCCATATCCAGCCTTCGTCAGTGTGTTTCCAATGGGCAGGAACCCATTTGCGCGATGATGAATTATTTCCATTATCAGTCGGTCCCGGGCCAAGTGTTGATGGCTTTTGTGAATAGATAGTATCATTATTATAATACCCGCTACCATTATTATTTTCATGATAGGAATCCGGTGGAGCATTTCTCTGTTGGTCTGGCGGAGCTTGTTCGTAAGCCGGCGGATAATAATAATTAGGATAAGCAGGGTAACCATAATAATATGGATAGCCATAATAATAAGGATTGTAATAATAACCTAAACCAAGACCGAGTCCCAATCCCAAATATGCGCCGCCATAATAACCTCTGTATCCATAACCACCAAAATAGCCGCCTCCGTGATAGGCATAGCCGCCACGAAAACCGCCTCCTCTGAAACCACCGCCACCACCTCTAAATCTTTGTGCAGATGCTGTTGTAAGAATCAGTGCCAGCATTGCCATTATTAATATAAACCGTTTCATAGTGTGAAATTTTTATTGTTTACAAGATAAATACATTACCAGATGCTTCATCTTAAAGTTAATTATTTTTTTACTGAAAAAAAATGAGAAAAATTTAAATGGTGTGCTATTAACAAAGCGGGTTAGTGATGTGAGATTGGAAAAAAACGAGAAAGTTTAAATTAACAAATGTTAATGAGGTTGGCTCTCGCAAAGACGCAAAGACGCAACGATAGACCTTGTGTAAGAATTTTTATAAGAATCTTTTGCCACAGAGAACCACAGAGATTCTTGGCGCCTTTGCGTCTTTGCGAGAAATTATTTTAAATAGGTCTCAAATAATTTAAAAATCCTTTTATACTCATCTCTCCAGCTGGTTGGTTCAACAAATCCATGATCTTCGACGGGATAAACGGCGAGCTCCCAATTATCTTTTTTTAATTCAATTAATCTTTGCGACAAACGAACGATATCCTGGAAATGCACATTCTCATCAACCATTCCGTGACACATTAATAAATGTCCTTTTAAACCTGACGCAAAATAGATCGGAGAACTTTGTTTGTATGCAAAGCTATCATTGAATGGTTCGTTTAAAATATTTGCAGTGTAACCATGATTGTAATGCGCCCAATCCGTAACAGAACGCAAACCTGCGCCGGCTGCAAAAACATCAGGCGTTGTGAACATTGCCATCAGCGTGATGAAGCCACCGTACGAACCGCCATATAACCCGATGTGTTTTGGATTGACTCCAAACTTATCAACTAAATATTTTGCGCCATCAACCTGGTCGTCTAAATCTTTTCCACCCATGTGACGATAAATTGCGGTTCGCCAATCGCGACCATATCCTGCGCTTCCGCGATAATCAATATCAAGAACGGTGTAACCATTATCTGCCAGCAAATTGTTGAACATAAATTCATGATAATAATAACTCCACCATTTATGTGCGTTTTGCAAATAGCCAGCGCCGTGAACAAAAATGACTGCGGGTTTTGCGGGATTATCTGTTGAAGAACGATACAATCTTGCGTGAACAATTGCTCCATCTCTCGCGGTAAAAGTTATTATTTCCGGATCGCGCCAATGGTAAGATCTGAATTCATCAGTCTGCGCAAGTGTTGTAATTTGTTTTGCAGTTGTTCCCGGTTTATTTTCCTGCAGATATAATTCCCAGGGTTTGTTGCTGTAAGAATATAAAATGGCAATTTGTTTTTCGTCGGGTGAAACAGTTATTTCATTTGCGCCGGTCATTGTTGTGATTCTTTCTGCTTTACTACCGGTTATAGACAACCGATAAAATTGTTGCTCGCCGGGATTGACCTCGTTTGTTGTGATGTAAAAATATTTTTTGTCCTTAGATAATCTTGCTTGTTGTACTTCATACTTTCCATTTGTCAATTGCTTTTTGTCTCCGCTTAAAACATTAACGGTATATAAATGAGAATATCCGCTGGCTTCGCTTTGATACCAAAAAGTAGTTTCATTGATCCAGCCGAAATCGCTATTGATGCCCGGACCATCAATCCACGCTTCGTCGCGCTGGCGATCAAGTAATTTTAATTTTCCGGTTGATGCATCGAGTAACATTAGCCAGCGATCTTTATTATCCTGCGAAAAAATATCAACAACTCCGTAATTTCCTTTTTCTGACCAGTAAGGACCGAAAACAGTAACGCCACGAGGCTCAGTTCTTTTCTTTGCAGTATCTTTCGAAGGATAATATTTTACATAATCGGGTTTATCGTATATGCCGGGAATCTGATCTGTCTTAACAGCGATCACGGTATCTTTTTCTGTATCGAAAACAAAAAATTCATAACTGCTTTGGGGTTGGCCAACTTTTTCTCTTCCGGGAATATCCTGTGTGAACCCGCTTTCTGTTACGTAGTTTGGAACGATCGTGTTTTTTACATCAGTGGGGTTTTTATAGAGATCGTACGTGATAAATTTTCCATCCGGGCTAAGTTGAATGTTGAATACATCTTTATCATCTGTATAAATTTTGCGTAATTCATTTTCTTTTGGAGCAAGCTTTTTTATTGAATCCGCCAGATCTTTTTTTTGCTTTCGTTGTCTTAATACATCGAATAATTGCAGCTGATCATTTTCCAACCATTTTTCCTGCGCATTGAGATTGTCTTTTTTTTCTTCAGCAGTTCTTGGTTGTCTTCTGCGCGGATTTTGAGAAACATTTTCCTGTGCAGGCGCTTCACCTTTTTGAAAATTACTTAGTTGAATTGTTTCGCCCGTGGCAATATCCCATGCGTACAAATTCTGATTTTTTATGTACACAATTTTTGTTTCATTAAAAGAAAAGAAAGGATTGCTTTCGTTATCGGCAGTTTGTGTTATTCTTTTTGGAATAGCGGTTTTTGCGTCAGTGAAATAAATGTCGCCGTTTTTGCTGTAAGTAAATTCTGTTCTTGCATGATTGTACGCAACATTATTTGCAGATAGAATATTTTGTTTGATTTGATAATCAGCTTTGGTGGGAGTTTGATTTCCTTTAGTAACATAATATAAAGAATCGCTGATCGCTTTTTCAGGATTCCAGTTAAAGAATAAATATTTTCCGTCGTTGCTCCAGTAAATATTTGATGGCGATGTGCCGATCCATTTTGGATCGCGCATTATTTTTTCAACAGTTAAGGGCGCAAGATTGGTTTGCGAAAAAATTTGCTGACTGATAATGATAACAAACAGAAAGAAAAAAAACCTTTTCATTGACGTTTAGATTTGGTTTGAAGTGAGCAAAGATAGGAGAAACTTTTAGCCGCAGATTCGCAGATTAAATACAAGTGAGACAATCTGTGACTCTGTGGTTAAATTTAGAACTGATCTGCATTACAAGAAAACCGCAATTCGTAAACCACCGCTCAATAGAATTGTTGCCGCTCAAGTGTGCGACGCAACGATGCTCAATGGTTACTATCGCCGGGAACATAAAAAATAAATTTCGCACAGCAGGATTTTTTGATTTGTTATTTCGTAATTTCAACAGCAAAACGATTCGCCATGACTACACGTCGCTCATTCATCCAACAATCAGCGCTCGCAGCAGGCGCGCTATTAATGCCAAAAACAAATTTGTTTGCGTCAAAACAATTAATCGGGTTGCAATTGTACACACTGCGTAACGAAATTTATAAATCCGCAAAAGCCGGCGCAACGGAAGAAGCCGCCAATATAAAAGCAATTTTAGAAAAAGTTGCGGCAATCGGATATAATTCTGTTGAAGCTTTTGGTTTTAACGCCGGAAAATATTTTGGTCTTAGCGTTGAAGATTTTGCAAATATTATCAAGCAAAATAATTTAAGAAGTCCGAGCGGGCACTATGGATTAGATGCATATTTACTAAAAGGAGATGAAGATAGTTTGAAAATAATCGTTGAAGCGGGAAAGACAATGTCGCACGATTTTATTGTTGTTCCGTTTTTAGGTGATGCCTTAAGAAAGAACGCCGACGATTATAAACAACTTTCTGAAAAATTAAATAAAGCCGGCGAAGTTGTGAAAGCAGCGGGAATGAAACTGGCATATCACAATCACAATTTTGAATTTAAAGATTGGGGAAATGGACAGATCGGATTTCATATTATGTTACAGGAAACCGATCCAAAATTGGTAAGTTTTGAAATGGATATGTATTGGGTAACGCGTGCCGGAGTTAATCCGGAAGATCTGATCAAAGCGCATCCCGGACGTTTTAAATTGTGGCATATTAAAGATATGGAAGCAAAGAAAGATCCGTCAACAGATCTTAACCAGGAACAATTTTTTACCGAAGTGGGAACAGGAGTTATCAATTACAAAGAAATTTTCAAGCTGAAAAAATTATCAGGCATGGAATATTTCTTTGTTGAGCAAGACCAGGTGAAACTGCCGGTTTATGAAAGCATCAGCAAGAGCTATCAAAATTTAAAGAATAATATTCTCGCTTAATTTATCTTTTATTTATTTACTAACAGTTATGAGTAACCGACGTTCATTTCTGCGGAATTCTTCTGCATTGATTGGCGGAAGCATAATCATTCCCGCACTAAATAATAAATCGTTTGGCGCTATAAGAAAAATCATCGCGCCATCAGACCAAATAAACATTGCAGCTATCGGCATTAACGGAATGGGGTTTAGCGACCTGCAGGCTGCGTTGAAAGTTTCCGGTGTTACGCTTGTTGCGTTGTGTGATATTGATAAAAATGTTCTGGATGCAAGAATGAACGATCTGCAAAAAAGTGGCGTTGATGTTTCCAAAGTAAAAACTTACGGCGACTACAGAAAAATTCTTGATAGAAAAGATGTTGATGTTGTATTGATCGGCACTCCTGATCATTGGCATGCATTAATAATGACGGAAGCCTGCGCTGCAGGAAAAGATGTGTATGTGGAAAAACCTGTCGGCAATTCTATTATTGAATGCCGCGCGATGGTTGCCGCAAAAAATAAATATAACCGTGTTGTTCAGTGTGGGCAGTGGCAACGAAGCGAACAGCATTTTAAAGATGCGGTTGATTTCGTCTACTCGGGACAGTTAGGAAATATCCGCACAGTAAAAGTTTGGTGTTACCAGGGATGGATGCGGCCAATGGCCGTGCAACCTGATTCTGTGCCACCTAACGGTGTTGACTATACGATGTGGCTGGGACCCGCGCCCACCAAGGCTTTCAACGCAAGTCGTTTTCATTTTAACTTTCGTTGGTTTTGGGATTATGCCGGCGGACTGATGACGGATTGGGGTGTTCACCTACTCGATTATGGTTTGCTCGGCATGAAGGCTGATGTTCCGAAATCCATCACCGCGCTTGGCGGAAAATTTGCTTATCCTGATCTTGCGCAGGAAACGCCGGACACATTAACTGCATTGTATGAGTTCGATACATTCAATTTAATTTGGGATCATGCAATAGGAATTGATAATGGTTCTTACAGCCGCGATCATGGAATTGCGTATATCGGCAACAATGCAACACTTGTTCTCGATCGCAATGGATGGGCAGTGATTGAAGAAAAAAATAGCAAGCATAAAGTGAGCAAACCACTCGCAAAAGTTTCTGATGATGGCGTACAAAAACATTGGGTAAATTTTATTGAAGCAGTTCGTTCACGCAAAACAGAGAATTTAAATTGTCCTATTGAAGCTGGCGCGCATGTTGCAACGGTTGCACAAATGGGAAATATAACTTTCCGCAGCGGACAAAAATTAGTTTGGGATAAAGAGAAAAATAAATTTACTGATGATGCGATCAATGATAAATATTTAATGAAGGAATATCATAACGGATATAAATTGGCGAGTATTTAGTGGATAGGTAGGAAGTAGGAAGATAAATTTTTATGAAGCCGGCCAAAGTATTTCAATTAAACATTCTTCCGCCAGCTGGCGGACTCTTATACTGCAACAATTCTATTCAGCGCACTAACTTCGAATAGTCATTACTGTTAGTAACATCTGTTGTCTGAACCGGGATTTTATCCTTATTATACTGATTGTTCTGAAACAACAATCAGTATAATAAGAAAAATCAGGTTAAAATCCAGGTTCAGACAAATTGAAAAAATAGTTCACGCAGAGGAACCGGGGTCAATCTCAATTATCATATCAGCACATTTCCACATTATCACATTAATTCACTCTCCCCAAATTTCATCTTTGCCCTGCAGCCAGCCTTTTACAGAATCTGTAGTAACTGATTTTGGTCTTTCGAGCGGAAAGCCTAAAGCCCTGTCCCAGCAAAGGCTTGCGAGCACACCGAGTGCGCGGCTTACACCAAAAAGCACAGTGTAAAATTCATATTCGACCAAACCATAGTGAACCAATAATGCGCCGCTGTGCGCGTCAACATTTGGCCATGGATTTTTTATTTTTCCCAGCGATTGTAAAATTGGCGGAACTGTATCATAAATATTCCAAACGGTTTGCACTAACGGATCATCTGGCATGTGTTTCTTTCCAAATTCCATTTGTGCAGTAAAACGCGGATCGGTTTTGCGTAACACAGCATGTCCGTAACCCGGAACAACTTTTCCTTCATGCAAAGTTTTTTGTACATAATCTGCGATCTGTTCTTTCGTCGGCAATTCTGTTTTTAATTCTTCTCGCATTTCCATTATCCATTTTATCACTTCCTGGTTTGCCAATCCATGCAGTGGTCCGGCTAATCCATTCATTCCGGCAGCAAAACTTAAATACGGATCGCTCAATGCAGAACCAACTAAATGTGTTGCATGAGCGCTCACATTTCCGCCTTCATGATCGGCATGGATCGTCATGTATAATCGCATCAGCTCTTTAAAAGTTTCATCTTCATAGCCGAGCATGTGCGCAAAATTCCCCGCCCAATCCAATAATCCATTCGGATGAATGTGATCTCCGTTTTTATATTTTCTTCTATAAATATATGCAGCAACGCGCGGCAGTCGTGCGATCAAATCCATCGCATCATCAAACACCGCTTCCCAATAATCTTTTTTATTCATGCCTTCCGCATATCGTTTGGAAAATTGGCTTTCAGTTTGCAAAGCCATAATAGCAACAACAAATTGCGTCATCGGGTGCGTGGAAACAGGCAACGCTTCAATTGCTGCAAACACATGATTAGGTACATGACTGCGGCGTTGCCACAATGAAGTAATATGATGCACGTCATCTTCCGCAGGCAATTCACCAATCAACATTAAATAAAATAATCCTTCAGGCAGCGGCTCGCTGCCATTGGGAGCTTTTGGTAATTTTTGTTGAAGATCAGGAATGGAGTAACCGCGAAAACGAATTCCTTCTTTCGCATCGAGCAATGAAGTTTCGGTTACTAATCCGGTCATTCCGCGCATGCCCTGGTAAACCTGGGAAAG
>DATHPY010000289.1:0-10444 GCA_035483315.1 Puia sp.
CTCATCTCACAAAATGTTTACGATGAATAAATTCTGGGAACGCTTTTTTTACAGTTTCACCATGATCATGCAGGGTTCGTCGTTTCTTAATCCGCGCGCTTACGCCATTATGCATCGCATGCATCATGCCTACAGCGACACAGAAAAAGATCCGCATTCGCCGCATTTTTTTAAAGATGTTTGGCACATGACGATGCGTACAAAAGAAATTTACCTGGATTATGCAAAACATGGTGTTGAACCCGAAAAAGCTTTTCGTGGTAATTATCCAATTTGGCCTTTTATGGACAAGATCAGTAATTCATGGGCCTTGCGCATTTTTTTTGGTTTGTGTTATGTTGCATTTTATATAATTTTTGCCACACATTGGTGGATGTTTTTATTATTACCCATTCATTTTTTTATGAGCCCGATCCACGGCGCATTGGTAAATTGGTGCGGACATAAATATGGTTACTCCAATTATGATAATGACGACCACAGCAAAAACACTGTGCCCGTTGATATTTTTTTAATGGGCGAATTAATGCAGAACAATCATCACAAAAGCGCGAACAGCATCAACTTTGCAAAAAAATGGTACGAATTCGATCCAACTTATCCCGTAATTTTAATACTCGATAAATTACACATCATCCGGTTAAAAAGAAACTGGGAATAATTTCAGAAGTAATAAAAAACCAAATCTATGAAGGAGCAAAATTTCAAAAACCATCCACGGTACATTTTCGGTTTTCACATAATTACGTTTGCAGTAATAATAGCCGCCTTGGTTATTTCCATTATTTCATTAATAACAGCAGGAATTAATTTGCAAACTGTTTTTTCGTTTTTAGTTGCAATAACACTCGGTTTACTTTTCGCTTTTGTACGTCAGTTTGCTACAAAAAATCAGGATAGAATTATTCGCGCAGAAGAAACTGCGAGAAGTTATAAATTAACCGGCAAAGAGCCTGATATTCGTCTTACAAAAAGCCAGTTTATTGCTTTGCGTTTTGCGGACGATTCAGAATATGTCACACTTTCTAAAAAAGCCATTAACGAAAATTTAAGTCCCAAAGCTATTAAAGAAGCAATAAATAAATGGCGCGCAGATCATCACCGCGTATAAAATAACATAACATGAGAGCCGTAAAAGTAGAATACACGGTAAGGCCCGAATACGTAAATACTAACAAAGCCAATATTCAAAAAGTAATGGACGAACTGCATAGCAAAGGTGATGTTGGCATTTTGTATTCAACCTATATCAAAGAAGACGGCGTTAGTTTTGTGCATTTTTCCATTCACAAAAACGAAGAAAATATTCTCACTTCTTTACCCACTTTTAAAGCTTTCACCGAACAACTAAAAGCGGAAGGTTTGGCTGGCGAAGCTCCCAAAGCTTTAAAATTACAAATGGTTGCCAAGTCTTTTGATTTCTAATTTATAAAATCTAAAATTATTTTTTTGTGGGAACCGGCATCTGTTCATCATTGAGCATCGTTGCGTCGCATTACGTTCATCCGCATTACTACTATTGAACTTCAGCCCGGCGGATGCATTTTCAAAATTTTTGAGGCGTCTGACGGTTTAAAACCGTCTGACGCCTTTCGAGTCTTTGCGTGAAACCTCTTTTCCTAAATCCAAAAATCACTTCTTTTGCGTAATTTATGGCATGCATCCTGTCATTCATCTGTTACTGGTTTCACTGGCTGTTATTTGCAGCATCATGTTTCTCGTTTGGGTTTGGGGAACTTCCATTCACAATTACAGCATTGTGGATGTTTTTTGGGCGTTCAATTTTGCAGTGATTGCCGGCATAATTTATTTTTTTGCCGATGGAAATGAAACAAGAAAAATAATCGTGTGTGCATTAGCGTTATTATGGAGTTTAAGATTAGGAACGTATCTGACAACGCGCGTTTTCTCTCATTTAGATGTTGAAGAAGGGCGATACAACCAATTGAGAAAAGAATGGAGCAACAATTTAAACCTGAAGTTCTTTTTCTTTTTTCAATCGCAGGCATTAAGCAATGTGTTGCTGGCGCTTCCATATTTTATTATTGCAACAAATAAAAACCCGGAAATTTCTGTTGTTGAATATATTGGCGCAACAATGTGGTTCATATCTATTATCGCCGAAGGCATTTCCGATTTTCAGTTAAACCAATTCAAAAAAGATCCGGCGAATAAAGAAAAAGTTTGCTCCGTTGGATTATGGAATTATTCCCGCCACCCGAATTATTTTTTTCAATTGATGATATGGATAAGCGTTTTAATTTTTGCATTGCCAAATCCGTATGGATGGATCGCAATTATATGTCCGCTGTCAATTGGCTATTTAATTTTTAAAGTAACCGGCATTCCGATGACGGAAGAGCAATCAATCCGCAGCAAAGGCGATGCTTACCTCGAGTATCAAAAAACAACAAGCGTTTTTATTCCGTGGTTTCCCCTGTCCCCTAAAGGAGAACTTAAGAAATAAATTGCTAAGAAATATAAGACATTTGAAAATTAAATTATCACACTCACTTTATAAAATTCCCCTTTAGGGGCAAGGGGCTTATGTGGTACAACTCTCTGCTTGAAAAAAATAAAATACCGGACGCACTCATTCGCTTGGGAATAAGAAAACTATTGAAGCAAAGATTGCGCGATGAGAAAAAAGCTTCAACGGAATTGCAGCAACAACATCTCATGCAATTAATAGAAGAATTAAAAAATTCTCCGATTGCAGTAAATACCGTTGATGCCAACGAACAACATTATGAAGTGCCAACTGAATTTTATCAGTATTGCCTGGGCGAACATTTAAAATACAGCAGCGGATATTGGAAAGATGGCGTGAATGATATTGACACTTCTGAAAAAAACATGTTGCAATTGACTTGTGAAAGAGCCGAATTAAAAAACGGACAAGATGTATTGGAACTTGGTTGCGGCTGGGGTTCTTTATCATTATTTATGGCTGCTGAATTTCCACAAAGCAATTTTACTGTTGTTTCCAATTCGCGAACGCAAAAAATTTATATTGATGAGCAGGCAAAACTGCGCAATAATACAAACTTAACTGTTGTAACTGCAGATATGAATACGTTCACTATTGATAAAAAATTTGACCGCGTTGTTTCTGTTGAAATGTTTGAACACATGCGCAATTATGAAAAGCTGATGAAAAAAATTTCTTCATTTTTAAAAGAAAATGGAAAATTGTTTGTGCATATTTTCACACATAAAAAATACACCTATAAATTTGAAGTGAAAGACGAAACAGATTGGATGAGTAAACATTTTTTTACCGGCGGCATTATGCCCGGTGATAATTTATTGTTTTATTTTGATGACGAAATTCCTGTTGAAAAACACTGGCATGTCAGCGGGATGCATTACAGCAAAACATCCGAAGCATGGCTGAAAAATATGGATGCACATAAAAAAAAGATCATGCCGCTATTTGCAAAAACCTACGGTGAAAAAAATACATTGAAATGGTGGGTTTACTGGCGGATATTTTTTATGGCTTGCGTCGAATTGTGGAAATACAATAATGGCGATGAATGGATGGTGAGTCATTATTTATTTACAAAAAAATGATGCGGAATATCAAGGCGTCAGACGGTTATAAATGTAAAATAAAATTTCATATTTCGCTGAAACCGTCAGACACCTATCTTAAATTTATTTACAAAAGATAATCATGATACGTTTAATCATCTCAGTTCTATTGTTACTAACCTCATTATTGGTTGTTATAAAACCACCAACCCATTTGTTATGGATGATTGATGTAGCCATCACCAATTTTCCTTACATTTTCATTGGGGTCGTACTATTGCTTTTCTTATTGACTTTGTTTTTCAAAAAATATAAAATTGCGACTCTTGTGCTAAGTTTTGTATCTCTCGTTTTATTTTCACTTCCAATAATTTCTGCTTTATCAAACAACTCAAAAATAACTGAAGAATTAAATGCTGTTTTCGCATCTCCAAATACAGATGAATTACAACAGCCGTTCAGTTTTGCAAAAATGTTTTCAGGTATTGGCGCAGATAAAATAAAATATCAACCCATCATTTATAAAATTGTACAAAACGATACACTGACTTTCGATTATTATCCTTCTGCAAAAGAAAACTCATCGCTGGTTGTAGTTGTTATCCATGGCGGCTCCTGGGAAAACGGCGACAGCAAACAATTACCATCACTGAATAATTATCTCGCAAATAAAGGATACAATGTAGCTGCGATGAATTATCGTCTCGCGCCAAAATATAAATCGCCGGCTGCTGTAGAAGATGCAAAAGATCTTATTAATTTTCTAAAAAAATTCCATGCCCGATTAAAAATCGATACCAATAATTTCATTTTACTCGGTCGTTCAGCTGGCTCACAAATAGCGCTGACTGCGGCTTACAGCTTTCATGACAAAAATATTAAAGGGGCAATTTCTTTTTACGGTCCGGCAGATATGGTTTGGGGTGCGCAGATAAAAGGCAATAATTTAATAATGAACACTGACCAGGTTTATAAAGATTATTTTGGCGGATTGTATAATGAAGTGCCTGATAAATTCAAAGAAAGTTCTCCGATAGAATATGTGAATGAATCATCACCCGCGACATTAATTATTCATGGAGAAAATGATGTACTTGTCTCACATCAACACAGCGAACACCTTCATAAAAAGTTAGATGACTTGCATGTAAAAAATTATTTTCTGAGTTTGCCTTTCGAAACGCACGGATGCGATTATAATATTAACGGTACGGGTGGACAGCAAACAACTTATGCAGTTGAGCATTTCATAAATTCAGTGGTGAAATAATGGAGAAATTAGCGATAATAGGAACCGGCATTGCTGGAATGGGTTGTGCGCATTTATTACAAAATGAATTTGACCTTACTATTTTTGAACAAAATAATTATATCGGCGGGCACACCAATACAATTTCTGTAAATGAAGATGGAAAACCAGTTTACATAGATACCGGTTTTATGGTTTTTAATTTTGAAACCTATCCGAATCTTTGTAATCTTTTTAAAGAAATAAATGCGCCAATTAAAAAAACAGAAATGTCTTTCAGCGTGCAATATGTTCCTGATGGTTTGGAATATTGTGGCTCTGGTTTAAATGGATTATTTGCGCAGCGAAAAAATATTTTCAACTTTCGTTATATAAAAATGCTGAAGCAAATTGCGCGCTTCAATAAAGAAGCCATAAAAATTTTGGATGATCCGGCTTATGAAAAATATTCATTAAAAGAATTTATTGATGAATTTAATTTTGGCGAGGATATGCTTTGGAAATATTTGATCCCGATGAGTTCGGCGGTTTGGTCAACGCCAATGGAATTGATGCTTGATTTTCCTGCAATAACGCTGATCCGCTTTTTTAAAAATCATGGTTTTTTGGGATTAAATTCACAACATCAATGGTACACGCTGGAAAACGGAAGTCAGTCGTACCGGGAAATACTGATCAAACCATTTAAAGAAAAAATACAAATTAATAACGCAGTTGTGAAAGTGAAAAGAGAAAATGGCAAAGCAATAGTTGAAACTGCCGACGGAAAAATTCACCAATTCGATAAAGTAATATTTGCGTCCCACGCCGATCAAACTTTGCGCATCTTGAATAATCCAACAGAGATAGAGCAAAAATTATTATCACGATTCAAGTATCAAAAAAATATGGCGACGGTTCACACTGATGAATCCATTATGCCAAAAAATAAAAAGACATGGAGCAGCTGGAATTATCGTGTTGAAGAAAAAGACGGAAAATTAATTCCTACAACTATTTATTGGATGAACAATCTTCAGCATGTTTCGAAAATGAACAACTATTTCGTTTCTATCAATGCATTGCCTGGTTCGATTAATAGAGATAAATTTATCATGGAGATTGAATACGAACATCCGCTATTTGATGTTGCCGCTGCAATGGCTCAAAAAGAATTATATACATTGAATGAACAAGGCATATTATATTATTGCGGCAGTTATTTTAAATATGGTTTTCATGAAGATGCTTATGCAAGTGCAGTTTCGCTTTGTGAAATACTCAATAAGAACATGAATTAAGCGCTTTAGTTTTCTAATTCGTGTAATAAAAATTTCTAAAGATGAATAGTTGTTTATACAGAGCAACGGTAATGCATAACCGATTATCACCAAAACCGCATCGGTTCCATTACGGCGTTTTCATGTTTTATATTGATTTGGATGAAATTGAAATGCTAAACAAAAAGTTTTCGATGTTCAGTCATAACCGGCTTAATTTTTTTAGTTTTCGCGATAAAGAACATTTACAACTTCCCGTAGAAAATCCTGATAAATCAAAAAGCGCTAAACAACATATTCTTGATTATTTATTACAGAACGGAATTGATTTTAAAAACGGAAGGATCATGTTACTCACCAACCTGAATGTGCTTGGATATAACTTCAATCCTGTCTCTTTTTATTTTTGTTTTGATGAAAAAGATGAAGCCGTTTGCTGCATCGCGGAAATAAGCAATACATTTCGTGAAATGAAGATCTTTTTAATGAGCAGGGAAAATTTATCTGAAAACAAATTTCATCTCAACACAAAAAAATATTTTTACGTTTCCCCATTTATCGACCATGATACTGATTTTGATTTCAACCTTACTATTCCCGGAGAAAAATTGAATTTAAAAATTGATGACTACAAAGACGGCAACCGGTTTTTCATCAGCACACTTACGGGCACGCGAAAAGCATTTTCCGGTGTAAACCTGCTAAAATATTCTCTTCGTTTTCCGTTAATTCCCATAAAAGTTATTACCTTAATTCATTGGAATGCCCTACTATTATGGTTGAAAAAACTTCCGTATCATCCAAAATCCGCAAACCAAAATTTGCAGAAAGACGTATATAGAAAATATAAACCTAAAACCTGATTTGATATAAAACTGAGCATGTCAAATTCGCTTATTTTATCAGTTGCTAACAAAAAAAGTTTTTTTGAAAGAACCGTGTTATCGCTTCTTTCAAAAATGCAATTGGGCACACTCAATCTTACACTTCCTTCAGGGGAAGAATTAACCATCGGCAACGGAAACGGAAATATTGTTGCCAACATTCAAATTGTAAATACTAATTTTTTCAAACATTGTTTATTATTCGGCGATATTGGTCTTGGAGAAACTTATGTAAATGGCTATTGGGAAACCGATAATATCAGCAATGTTATTAAATGGTTTTTGCTGAATGTTGACAACGCTCCCTCTGTTTCAGGAAGCAGAACAAAAAGTTTTATGCTCAACATTCTAAAGTTTGCCAATAAACTTTATCATTTTAAAAGAATAAATTCTGTTGACGGTTCCAAAAAAAATATTTCCGAGCATTATGATCTGAATAACGATTTCTTCTCTCTATTTCTTGATGAGACGATGACTTATTCTGCTGCTTATTTTCAAACTGAAGAGATGAATCTGCGGCAGGCGCAACTCGCAAAATATGATAGATTATGCAGGCAATTACACTTACAACCAACTGATCATGTTTTGGAGATCGGCAGCGGATGGGGCGGCAACGCCATTTATATTGCAAAGAATTATGGATGCCGCGTTACAACAGTTACCATTTCCGAGGAACAATATAAACTGGCGAAAGAAAAAATCGAGCGGGAAAATTTATCGGATAAAGTTGAAGTGCTGTTAAAAGATTATCGTTTTCTCACTGGAAAATTTGATAAGATAGTTTCCATCGAAATGCTTGAGGCGGTTGGCGCACAGTTTTTAGATATGTATTTTAAAAAATGCAGCGAGCTGCTGAAAAAGAATGGCATACTCGCTTTGCAGGTTATCACTTGTCCCGACCCGCGTTTTGAAAGTTTGCGCAAGGGAGTTGACTGGATCCAGAAATATATTTTCCCCGGCTCATTGCTGCCTTCGGTTGCGGCAATTAATAATGCAGTGAACAATACAACAGATATGACATTGGTTGACTTGAAAGATATTGGTTTGCATTATGCAACTACGCTTGTGCATTGGCGTGAGCAATTTTTCAAAAACATTTCCAAAATAAAAGAGCTCGGTTTTAATGATGAGTTTATCCGCAAATGGAATTATTACTTCTCTTATTGCGAAGCCGCATTTGTTATGCGCAACATCAACGTAATGCAAATGGTTTATGTGAGGCCGAATAATGTGTTGAGATAATTGTCATTTAGTAAATTTTTGACAGTATTCTATTGCTAAATCATAAAAATTTTTTTCTCCGAAACCATAACGACACATACCTCTTCTTTTTTTTGCGTCAAAAAGCAAACGAAGTGCTTCTTTAAAATTATTTTCTCTTATATAGATCACAATTAAAAGGTCTATTTCACCCCAATCTTCTTCGGGCTTTTTGTTTTGTAAAACATAAGAAATGAATGAATCAATATCCTTAACCTTTTCCAGCACTTTATTTACTTTCTTGTTAGTTATTTCCAAGATTTCTTTAATACTTTCACTAGGTTTATCCAATAAAATTTCACTGTCAAATCTAAAAATTTCCGAACCTTCTAATACAAATGCTCCTCTGGCTCTAAAGCTTAAAGGCAGTTTTTTGTTTTCTTGTAAACCAACAATGTCCCAAAACAAATCGTCAATATCATAAGGCTTAAATGAAATAATAGTCGAGATTAAGTCTTGCTTGGCAGAAGCGAAAAGTAACACTTCAACAAAAAAATTATCTGATAATTTATAAATCAAAAAACTATTAAATCTCTAACCACTTTTTTTTGAAATTTCTTTTATTAACTTATACCATTCCCTTTCCTTTTGCTTATTTAAGGATGCTGCCATAATCAAAAAATTACTAAAATAAATATACAATAATCCAACAAATGCTTATCAAATCAAGCCTGTCGGTTTCAGCCAGTATCCATTTACTCACCCACCGCTCAATAAAGAACTAATCGTACAAGAGTGCGACGCAACGATGCTTAATAGAATTCCCCAGTCAGGTACATAATTATTAAAAAAATATCGAAAAAGATTTGGGTAACTCAAAAGTTACTTATACATTTGAGTAACTTAAAAGTTACATATTATGCAAAGAAGTATCAAACACAGCTTTTTCTATACTCAATCTCCGGAAACAGTTTGGGAATATTTGACAAATGCAGAATTAATGTCGCAATGGCTTATGCCAAATGATTTTGAGCCGATCCTTGGTCACGATTTTCAATTCAAAATAAACCCAATTCCTCAGTTTGAATTTGACGGAATTATTTACTGCAAGGTTTTGGAATTTGTGCCTCTTAAAAAACTTTCGTACACGTGGAAGGCTGGTCCGGGCGATGGCAAAATTAATCTTGACTCTATCGTGACATGGACGTTGATCGCAAAGGATAACGGCACCGAACTTTTGCTTGATCATTCGGGCATGATGGAAAATGCCGACATCTATTCCGCCATGAATACAGGCTGGCAGCAGCACATGAAAAAAATTGATACACTCATAAATGCTGCACATGATGCGACCAAAGCCTGATACGAAATGGAGTGATTATTTTGACAATTTCTGGAAAAGCAAATTGAAAAAATTAAAAGCGCTATTGAACAATAAAATGAACAAGAAATGAAAACAGCAACAAAAAATTATCACGCAGCAATCACTGCAAAAACAACAGCGAAAGAAGCATTTAAAAATGTTAACCGCGTGAAAGACTGGTGGGCAAAAAACTTAACCGGCAACTCAAAAAAGCTGAATGATTTTTTTACCGTTCGCTTTGGCGAAACGTTTGTAACATTCAAATTAATTGAAGTTGTTCCTGATAAAAAAGTGGTTTGGCTCGTTACTGATTGTTATTTACATTGGCTAAGCGATAAAAAAGAATGGATGAATACAAAAGTTTTTTTTGAAATCTCTGAAAAAAATGGCTCAACAAAAATCGACATGACGCACGTTGGATTAACACCGGAAGTAGAATGTTATAAAGATTGCAAACAAGGTTGGGATGGTCACATAAAACAGAGCTTGTACAAATTAATAACGGAAGGAAAAGGAATGCCTGAATAGGAAATCGTCTGAACTGTGATTTTAGCCTTATTTATCTGATCATCCTGAAAAAAAATTATCAGGCGAATAAGTAATACCAGGTTAAAATCGTGGTTCGGACATTTCAACGCAATTATCGTTCAACTCTTCACTTCTTTAAACCTCGTAAAAATAATCGCGGCGATCACACAAAGTACAAATCCAAAAATTCCGTTCAGTCTTATCCCAAAATCATGACCAACATCTTTCCCATGAATCAATAGCATAGCAAATAAAGCAATACCGAAGGTTTGCGCAATCTTCACAAAAAAATATCTCACCGCAAAATAGATCGCTTCTTTGTTATGGCCGGTGTCCGCAGAATCTTTCACAATAATTTCTGCAAGAATAGCAACCGGCAAAATATTCAACGATGCGACAGGAACAGAAACTAAAATTATCAGCG
>DATHPY010000290.1:0-2155 GCA_035483315.1 Puia sp.
AATATTTTGCAGCATCAGCAACTGATTCAGCATTTATTTGCTCCAATGTTTCCTGATTCAATAATTGCAGAGGAACAGTTGAGTTAAAAGTATTTTGTTTTTTTTCTGCAGAAATAATAACTTTTTTTAAAAATTTGCTGCTATCATTTTGAGCAAGAGCAGATTTAAAAAACACAACCATCAACACGATGAAAAAAACACGCAGAAGAAAATAGTTTGCCACAGATTGCACAGAAACACGGATAAGATTCCTGTCCTGTTGCGGTAAATAAAAATTTATATAGCTACAAGATGCCATAAAGAAATCGCTTACAGCAATACAGGCAATAGAGAAAGAAATACAATAGCGATATTATATTCTCTCCGCTTTTCACCCGAAAGCTTTGAATAATTTAAGTTGATTATGGCAGGTCTTCTGGCTTGCTCGCTGTTCAACACCTTCCCATCGTTGATAATAATTCGACAGTGGTATGTAGATTGAACAGTTTAGTTTGTAGTTTGAAGTTTTTAATTTGTAGTTCTGCGTATCAAAATTTGCTTACAAATTCCGGTTTCAAGAACTACAAACAACAAACAAAAGACCACAAACTGAAAGAGCTTACAGCTACGGGGATAGCGCCGGATTTACACCGGCTTCCCTTTTAATAGCGCAATTGCGCCAACCGTAATCGGATACAAATATCTTATTAAAGAATTAATGACAAAAAATAAATGTGCACATGGCTGTTGAAAAAAATAAATCTCTCACAGATTTGACAATTAGTCTGAACTGTGATTTATTTGGTTTTTATGATTGTCCTGATTCATTATTTTCTCCAACACGAAAAAACCGTCAGACGCCTTGCCATTGTATTCATCTCTGCAAATCCACGCAATCTGTGAGAAAAATAAAAAAGCCGCTAAAAAATCAGCGGCTTTCATCAACAAAAAATATTTTATGGCTTAGAATTTGAAAGAAACTCCCAAAGCAAGAATATAAAAACTTCCGATTCCTAATTCTGCAAATGCGCCAATTCCAGGATTAAAATAATATCTAACGCCGCCGTGTATCCCAAAACCTAAACCGCTTCCTTTAGCGCTACTATAAGTGACGTTGTTATTTGAATTGCTACTTGACACAACAATATAACCCAAATCAGCTCCGGCATACGGGTCAATCTGATCTGTTGTTAAGAAATGGTATGAACCTCTCGCTCCAATTAATATTCCGGTAGCGCTATAATCAAACGGAACGCCATTTGAGGTTCCACTAAAAGATGAATGCGAATAACCAAGTATGCCTCCAACACTTATATTATCTGTAACTCCGTGTTCATAACTGCCAACTAAACTTACTCCGTTGGAATAACCGGAGCCCCAATAAGTAGCTCCTAATCCAATTCCTGCATTAATTACATTGCTGCCTTGCTGATATGCTTTTTGCGCAAATGTTGTTGTTGATAATAAAAATAAAGCCGCGACAAAAAGTGACACTTTCTTCTTCATAATTGATATATTTTAAGGTAAAAAACTGCAGCAAAAATAGGCAAAAAAAAATCAAACCATTATTCTTAAAATCTTTAAAAAAATCTTAACGATTTAAGTGGAGTTGACTTTGTGAGAATTTCTATTTTAAAAAATTGAGGATCACGCCTGCGTAATAATTTCTTAACGCAGCGGCATTATAATATCGGGCGGCAGCAGCGTTGATATCATTTCCCAAACTGTATTTGGTGTTGAAAATATTATCGGCGCCTGCAAAAATTTCCATTTTAAATTTTGTTGGAAACATTTTTCTGAAACCAATTCTAGCCCCAAATAAATTAAATGAATTGGCGATATCAGTATTCGCATCATTCATATAAATTTTATCTGTGTAGGTGTATGTAAGATTTGCATAAAAGCCAATCTTGGAATTAATATCAAAACCAGAGACAACAACATTTGGCGCAACACCCGGCATGTTATTTCCGGAAAAATCTGAAGTCAGTTGTTTAAAACTTCCGTAATGAAAGTCGTGCCACGCATAGCTCACAAATATTTTTGCACTATTTATAAATTGACCTGCATTATCGGCAAGCGCGTAAGAAATATAAGATTCAATTCCGTTTTGTTTTGTTGAACCGGCATTGACATACGAATAAACTCCGTTTGTATCTATGCGCTGAACAATAGT
>DATHPY010000291.1:0-2937 GCA_035483315.1 Puia sp.
CAGCGATAAACTGAGAGGGCTCAAGATTTTTTTTATCTCCTTCTGTAGCCGGATAGGAAAGGTAAAGTCGGTCTTTGGCCCTGGTCATAGCTACATAAAAAAGGCGTCGTTCCTCTTCCAACTTATTCTCTTCAACCGATTCTACCAGGGTATCCGGAAATTTAAAATTATCTCCGCCAGCTCTTTTCCGCTCCCATTGATTACTGCTACAACCAATAAGAAACACGTGTTTAAATTCGAGACCTTTGGAAGAATGTGCCGTTATAAAATTCACTCCATTTTCTGCAAACACTGATTGATTGATTTCAATTGGAATCCGGTGGTACTGCATCTGCTCAATAGTCTGCAAAAGATCTTTCAACTGATAACGAATATGGCGGGCAGACTCTTCTTTGATAAAATCAAAGAAGGTAGTAACTACCTGCATCAACCATATCCTGTCAGGAGCATTCATAATCCAGGTAAGCAAATTCCCTCGCATAAGGATTTTTTCAAACAATCCTTGTACCGTCAAATTTACTGACTCTTTAATCCAGTACCCAAGATTTTCTTCCAATGAAGAAATAGCTTTGGCATTTTCCAATCCAAGCTTAAACATTCGTTCATTACTCTGCATTAAAAGACGCCAGGATTTTTTGGTACGCTCTGCGTTGTCTCTGCCATCGCAAGCCCTTGCAATGGCATTGGCATCCTGATGTCTTATTTGAAAAAAATCAATATGCATAATTTCATACAACAAATATTCTGCACTATCCGGTTTATTAAATTCCTCTTTTATGTGTTGGAGCAGTCGAATAAGGTTTTGAATCAATGGAAGTGTAAGAATATCAACTTTCCTTTTTATGTTGAGAGAAATAGCATTCTTCTGAAGCATTTTCACAATATTATCAACCTGCTTATGATTTCTGTATATCACGGCAATTTCATTCAGCGATTCGCCCGTAGAATGAAGGTGTTGAATTTCTTTTAATAGCCCCAACTCTTCGTGCAACACATTGTAGTACTCTCTTACTTTTGGCACTACAATCATTGACACTGGTTCTTTATTTCCGGAAGTTAGATTTTTATTCAGCCCAGGAAGCTTATTTATGAGACGTTCTTTGTTATATTCAATCAATGTTCTAGAAACATCTAAGATAGGCTGGGTAGAACGATAATTTTTTTTCAGCAAAACAATTTTTATACTATCCTTGTAGCGAATATTAAAATCCAGAATATTGCTCATGTTGGCCCCTTGAAAACGATATATTGATTGGTCATCGTCTCCAACCACAAATACGTTTGGTCGCTGCCAATAAGAGGTTAGTAAATTCACAATCTGATTTTGCGCACCATTTGTGTCCTGATATTCATCTACCAGAATATATAAATAACGTTCCTGATAATTAGTCAACAAATAAGGATTTGATTGAAACGCATCGAGTACCCAAATAATCATATCATCGTAATCGTAACGTCCGGCTTTGTTCATGATGATTTCAAAATTATCAAATTCCCTGGCACCCGCACGTAACTTTTCCATTCGAGTTGTTTCTTCCTGAATAGCATTTTTTTTCAGATCACCGACCTTCACTCCCGTTTTGGAATTTGCTTTTTGATAAATAAACTCATCTCTTGTTGGGATTTCCAACAAGTACTCATCTATCTTTTGTGAAATATAATCAGAAGACCATCCCTCCCGCTTCATCGTGGAAAACAATGCTTTCAATTTTCCGATTTCATAATATACATCGCCGGAGAACCTTTTGAGAATGTGTTTCGGTCCAAATCCATCAATAAGCTTTTCAAACAATTGAGCTTTTTCCAAATCTGAAACAGCCTGTAATCCTCGAATGCCAAAAAGATCTAACTTTTCCTGAATCACCTGATTGCAGAAGGCGTGGAATGTAAAAATATTCACACGGTAAGCATCTGGACCAATAAATTTTAATAACCTTTTACGCATGGCCACTGTACCTGCCTCTGTGTAGGTAAGGCAAAGAATATTATGCGGTTTCGCATCAGTATCCGTAAGAATTTTACCAATACGGGCTGAAAGAATTTGTGTTTTCCCAGTACCCGGGCCAGCAATTACAAGTAAAGGTCCTTCAATATGGTCAACGGCTTCTCTTTGTTCTGTATTAAGCTTTTCAAGTTCCTCAAGAAAAGACAAATCGTAGTTGTGCTTCATTGCTTGTTTTGAAATTACTATTGATACAAAATAAATTTACACTACCGTTATAACAACAAAGAAATACCGTACCGGGGTACTTTATCTATCGTGATGCTTCACTTCTGTATCAATTTTCAACAAATTAGAAGTTCCTTTGGCTAATAATTTATTGGTAGAAAGATTCCATAACTCTGCTTGTGCGTGATGAATCATTTTACCTGTTTTTACAAGAAAGGCTTTTGCCGTAACCACTTCCCCTGCTCTAGCCGGATAGAAATAATCAACATTTAAATTAACAGTAGTATAAAAATGCTTAGAACCAAGTGATACTACTACTGTTCCCATCATATCATCCAGAATGCCTGCTATAATACCTCCATGAAGGGTTCCGAT
This sequence comes from Puia sp., assembly GCA_035483315.1. Classification (GTDB taxonomy): domain Bacteria; phylum Bacteroidota; class Bacteroidia; order Chitinophagales; family Chitinophagaceae; genus Puia. The sequence continues at coordinate 2,546 of DATHPY010000291.1, forward strand.
CGCATTGATCATTTCTTCTCGTACGGTATATTCTGCTGTCAGCCTGCCCTCCTCTACTTCCACTAAAATACCCCCAAGCCAAACTCCGTAATGAGAAGGATTATTTTCAAATATTTTTCCGATATGCTGTTTTAGCACTTTTATAACTTTATTTTCTTCCATTTATGTCTGTATTCACAAATTGTTCAAATGTATCCGATTCTATTCTGCCAAACTTTTTATTTTAATTTTTCTTTCAGAAAATCTGCTGTAAAGTTATCTTTTAGTTGAATCATTTCTTCAGGAGTCCCTTCAAAACAAATATTGCCTCCTTTGTCTCCCCCTTCCGGTCCAAGGTCAATAATCCAATCGGCATTTTTTATCATCTCCATGTTGTGTTCAATTATAATCAC
>DATHPY010000292.1:0-3056 GCA_035483315.1 Puia sp.
ATGTAAATGGAAAGAATGACAAAAATAATTGAGAAACATGCAGCAATTGCGCTTACTTTAAAACCATGCGCAAATGTATTACCGAATGTTACATTACCATTATTTTGCGAGGCATAGTTAACGCATGCCCAAATGAAAGCAACAAGCATAATAATTGCCGGAATCCAGCGATACCATGTTGCATATTTAAAATGTGCAAAACCAGCAATGATGTCTAAAACTGCGAGTAACAAACTTATAATTAAAGCTTTTACCAGCGGAGATGTTACTTTCTTTTCCATATACAGTTGTTTTTAGTTGAAGAATTAATTATTCAAAAATACTTTCTCTCCGTTAATTATACCAATAACTTTTCCATGGAGTTCTCTATTGATAAAAGGAGTGTTTTTTGATTTAGAGTGAATGTTTTCTTCTTTCAAAGTAAATGTTCCGGCAGGATCAAATAAAGTAATGCATGAAATATTTCCAACAGCAATCGAAGTTTGTTTCAATCCGAAAATTTTCCTTGCATTATCACTCAACAGCAAAATTATTTTTTCTTCACTTAATTGCGGAAGAATTGTTCTGATAACGGAATATGTTGTTTCCAATCCCGTCATCCCGAATTTCGCGTATTCAAATTCCAATATCTTACTATCATATTCATGTGGTAAATGATGAGAGGCAACGCAATCAACTGTTCCGTCCATCACTGCTTTTTTCAGATCAGCAACATCGGTTTTTGTGCGCAATGGCGGATATACTTTGAGGTTAGTATCGTAGTTTAGCAAGTCTTCATCGCTGAAGAATAAATGATACGGAGTAATGGAACAGGTTATGTTCAAGCCTTTATCTTTAGCGCGTTTTATGAGTTCGATGGATTTTGATGAAGTGATCCCTGTAAAATGAATTTTTGATTCCGTGTATTCCGCAAGTTTAATATCGCGCTCAATAATTAATTCTTCTCCGATCATCGGTTTGCCCGGTAAGCCAAGCGTTGTCGAAATAATTCCTTCATTAATCAGTCCATTTGCACCAACACTTTTATCATCCGGAATTTGAATGATGACACCATCAAACGCTTTTATGTATTGCAAAGCTTTTAATAATAATCCGGCAGACTGAACGGGATTTATTCCATCGCTGAATGCGATGGCGCCGCTGTGTTGCATGTCGTACATTTCCGCCAGATCTTTTCCATCAATATTTTTTGTTATTGCGCCAATTGGAAAAATATTTACAGGAAGCAATCTTGATTTCTGAATAATATATTCAACCTGCGATTTTGTATCAATGGCAGGTTTTGTATTGGGAATAACAAACACATCTGTGTATCCGCCGGCTGCTGCTGCGTTTGCGCCGGTTGTGAGCGTTTCTTTAAATTCATAACCAGGGTCAGAAAAGTTTGAAAAGATATCAACCCAACCATTGGAAACATGTAAATTTTTTTGCTCAATTTTTATATCGGCTGCTTCATTAATTGACGGCTGAATATTTTTAATAACTCCGTTCTCAATTAAAATATCATTGGTAGTTCCGTGATGTGGAGATTGCAGGTCGTTAATATAAGCCTGTTGAATAAGAATCTTCATTTACGCAAGAATTGCGCGAAGATAAGCTTTGTTGTGTTATTCTTTAAATAGAAATTTTAGCTGTAAAAAGCAGGGCAAATCCGCTTTTGCAGAAAGTTATTATATTTATTGGGCAGATAGATTTTTTGCATGAATATAAATGAATGGCATGATTTCTTTGTAGCTACAGCGGGTTCCGCGGCAGCATTGACGGGATTGATATTTGTCGGTGTTTCTATTAATATCACTAAAATACTTTCGCTTCGTAATTTACCGGATCGCGCATTGCTTTCCTTATTTCTATTGCTTACTATTCTTATTATTTCTTCGTTGATGCTTGTTCCCACGCAAAGTTATTTATTTGCCGGCAGTGAAATATCAATTGTTGCGATCACGATTTATTTTATTGCCATAAAAATGGATATCAGCATTTACAGGAAAACACCGGCTGATTATAAAAATCAATATTTTTTCAGTATCATCTTTAACCAGCTTTCTGTAATACCATATTTATTTGCCGGAGTTTTAATTTTAGTGAAGGAAGAAAATGGTATTTACTGGATCGTTCCCGGAATTATTTTATCTTTTATCAAAGCAATTATTGACGCGTGGGTTTTGCTGGTAGAAATTAACCGATGAAATATTCTTCATGAAAGCCAGTTTTACAAAACGGCTCCGGTTCTACTTTTGTTCTGCCCAATTATTTTTTACATTCGGGTACTAATTTTTTCAACATGAGAAAATGCATTGTTATAATATTCAACCTGAATATCATCTTTTGTTTTGCCCAAAATCATCAAATTGATAGTTTGCGCGTGCTCGTTTCCAAAACACAGGATGATAGCAACAAAGTATTGCTATTGATAAAACTTGCCCGTGATTTTTATTATATACATCCAGACTCATGCTATTATTATGCTAACAAGGGGCTGCATATTGCGCAGAACATCGGATACAAAAATGGAGAAGTGGATTGCATCGGGTTAGTGGGCTACATTTATGTAAATCTTGGTGATTATCCTAATGCGCTGATTTTTTCTTTAAGATCTTTGCAGTTAGCAGAAAGTACAAAGAATTATAAAGGGGTCATTAATGCACTAAATGACATAGCTACAGTTTATTATTATCAGAAAGATTATTCTAAGTCACTTGAATATTTTTTACAGTCATTACTCAAAGCAGAAAATACCAAAAACTCTCAAATGTTAACCAGGGCTTTAGGGAATATTGGAGACACTTACTTTAAACTGAATAATTTAGATTCTGCCTTGTATTATTCGAATCTTGCTTATCAGAAATCACTAAATGCAAAAGATAACTATTCGGTTGCGGATGAGTTAACAAACCTTGGCGATATTTACGCGGGATTGAATAAAAATCCATTAGCGCTCGAATATTATCGTATGGCAATTCCAGTGGCGATTGAAACAGACGACAACATTAATTTTTGTCAAAGCACATTAGGCATGGCGAAAGTTTTTCAAAAACAGAAAAATAATGATTCTG
>DATHPY010000293.1:0-11332 GCA_035483315.1 Puia sp.
TACGTACTGAACCGTTGGTTGAAGTATTGATAGCTCCCTTTGTAACAGCTTTTGTAAACGATGCAAAACAACAACTAGAAGGACAGATAGCAAGCGCGACGGTAAGTCTTTCTAAACTTGCATCTCCTAATTTGTATTATGTCTTGTCGGGAAATGATTTTACGCTTGACATTAATAATCCTGACGCCCCTAAAATAGTTTGCATTGGTAACAATCCACAGAAGACGCAAACATATGGAGCTATATTATCCCTTTATATAAATGCGCTTACCAGGTTGATGAATCGAAAGGGGATGATGAAAAGCAGTCTGATATTTGATGAATTTCCAACTATATTTTTTAACGGCATTGATAATCTCATAGCAACCGCGCGTTCAAATAAAGTGGCAACCACAATGGCTGTTCAGGATGCGAGTCAATTGAAATTGCATTATGGCAAAGAACAAGCAGATGTAATTCTAAATATCGTCGGAAATCTAATTGCCGGACAAGTCAGTGGGGAAACCGCAAAACAATTATCGGATCGATTTGGAAAAATAATGCAAGGAAGAGAAAGTGTTGCAATAAATAGTCAGGATATTTCAGTTACGAAATCGAAGCAGCTTGACTTGGCCATCCCAGTTAGTAAGATTGCGTCTCTTTCATCAGGAGAATTTGTTGGTATAGTGGCCGATAATCCAAATCAGAAAATCGAATTGAAAACCTTTTATGCAGAAGTAATTAATAATCATCTGTTAATGGAAAAGGAGCAAAATCAATATCATGATTTGCCAGTAATTTCTGAAGTTAATCATTTAGATGTTAAGCGAAATTATTTGCGAATTAAAAAGGAAATAAAAGAAATTGTTGATGGTGAAATTGAACGGATGATGAATACGCCGGAATTATCATTATTAATTGTTCAAAAAAAGGAATAAAAACTTGAAGGGCTGAATTAAGTTTACGGCCTTGATTCGCTGAAGATAATGACACTTTCCCTCAACTCTTTTACGTCTGGACTGTAAATTGTCTTTCGTTTTTGCACATATCTTATTACTCCAATCTCTTTAAGATACCAACCGGCTTTTGTACCGATATCACCAATAATCAAATCTACAGGAATCTCTTTGTTAGCATAAGCTGAATTAGAAACTATAAGCCACAGTTGTGCATTTTTATCAGCTTTATCTTTAAGCTTTTTTAAGATATTAAACATGTCTTCAAAATAAGCTTGAATCATTTTTGGAATTCTTTTATGCATCAATAAATCCTGATTTTCTGAAATGTAGTCAACGGTCTCCTTATATAAAATCCCAAAATCTGAAAGCTTAGGTTCATGCCAGAGTGCCTGTAAATGCGACCGTACAGTTTTTAATCTCAGGTTGTATAGTTGCTCAGAGTCATTTATGAATTTCCCGAGAAATAATTCGGGGCGATAAATGTCAGTGTAATCAAAAGTATTAAGATAAGGAGGCGATGTAAAACAAAGCTTGAATTTGTTATTTATTTTTTTAGAATCAAGTATTTTTCGAACATCTCCTTGAACTATGATGGATTTACCTAATATTGGATGAGTTGAAATATCAGACACTATCTCAATTGATTTTTTTCTTATTGAATCTATAAACGATTCCCGATCGTGATGGTAACTTTTCCATAGTTTTCTATATCGTAGACATTTGCCATCCCTTACTGCATTGCAATTTTCCATGACTGATACTATTAATGAAAGCTGTAAAACGTTTTTTATATCTGAATTTTTAATTTGCGAAATATATTTCCAGCCGCCATCAAATGCCTTTAAAATATTATGATTGAAGAGCCATTTTGTTAAACCTGTTTTGTAAGAAAAGGTTGAATAACCCGCAAGATCGCTAGTTGTTCCTTTTCCGCAGGCGTCATACAAATTTTCAAATTCGACTTTTAGTTGCTTAACATTTGGCATTTTAAGTTTTGCCGAGGACAAAAAGGAAGTGAAAGGGTTAACCTCAATCCCAATTGAGTTATATCCCAATAAAGCAGAAGTCAAAGTTGTGGTTCCGCTACCATTAAAGGGATCAATAATTAAATCTTTTTTGGTGACACCTGTTTGTTCAATAGCCTTTTCAACAAAATTTGGAGAAAATCCTTCTTTATAATAATACCATCTATGTCGTGGTATTTCGGTAGTATTTTCGTAATTTGAAAACCCACTTCCTTTCAAGAAAAAATTATCGTTTATTATATCTTCCATTAACTGCAAATTGGTTCTGAAAACATGCGCAATGGCCTTTCAAAACCTTTAATAGTTTCGTAGAATTTTTTGTCATTATCGATAACAATATCAATCTCCTTGAAGTGCATTCCATTCTCTAAATTTATAGAAACTTGAGCCTCTACCAGGTTGTTTCTTCTACCGTCAATCACAACCAAATAGGATTTAATAATAGTCGTAGGACTATCGGAAGATATTGCATGATGATAACCTTTTAGCTGGTTAATACCTTCATTAGCTCTAGAGTCTGAATGAGAATAAATTTTGCCATCAGATTCCTTTTTTACGGTACCAATAAATTTTATTTCAATTAATGCTGTTCGATTTGCCTCTCTCCAATTAATTCTTATGTCAACTGGTTTTGGCCTTGAAAAATCTCCAAGCGAGTTGTATTCTCGAGATGATTCGATTGTAATTCCCCTTATAAGGTAAGTGGTCAGAAATTCATGAAGTGAAATTTGCATAAACTTTTCAGGAATATTACTACCGCTTCCGCCTCCTCGAAAAAATAGTCGATTACTATCTGACCATGCATCTGAAAAATATGGGCAAGTCGATTTAAGAATCTTCAGCTGCGCATATCGATTTAATGCATCGACCAAATCATTAAATTGAGTTGCATATCGACTTCCTGAATTATAGACAGACACGTCAATTTTAGATTCATTTGCGAAAAAGAATTCCTTGTTATTTGAAAATGAATATGTCAATGTTTCTTTCTGTTTGAGTAATTCTTCAGGATTTTGGTTTTCCCAAAGTACCATCTTACTTGAATCATTAAATACTTGAATAATCAACAGACCACTTGATTTGTTAAGTAAAATATTCTTGTCGTAAAGTAGAATTCCTTGGGATTCCTCAAAACAAGGTTCGTCACTTAAGTTTTTGCAGACCCAAAAGTTACCTGAAAAAAAACTTGGTTCAAAATATCTGTAAATTTCTTTCAATGATTTTGCAATGACTTCGAGCGCTTTACTCGCTTCGTCACTATTTTGAAAAGCTTTTTCTACTTTGTATGTATAATGATTTGTAAGATTTCTTACGATTTCTTCATTGTCAGGCATCGTTAGTTTTTATTTTTTTCAATTAAGTAATTAATCCATGTCACAGCTGGCAGAATCATATCCTTGCCCTCTATTCCCACAGCAGTGCTTATCTCTTTAAATTGAGGATAGAAACTTTCAGGGTGAAGCCACTCGTTATTTTGAAGTTCCGATTGTTTTTTTAGATCCGGTTCATTTAGTAAAGCCCTCACAGTTTGAGCATATGGAATGAGAATGCTAGCAGTGCAAGCAGCATTGAGCAGTTTTTCTCGATCTATAAAAGTTGGTAGAATTTTAAACTTGTTGAATTCATCGGAACCTCTTCCTGTAATAATATAATAATCATCCTTTAGATCAAAAAGCCCATTTTGAATGTGCCGATGAATCGCTTCATTTATTGTCGCAGAGAAAGGGTAGCCGTTCGAAACTATATACCTATGCTGCCATGTACTAACAGAGTTGCCGGAATAACAATACAAAAATGAAGAAAAATAAGAAAACAAATGAATCTCTTCAAGCTTGAAACCATCCAAAAATTTATCAAGTTTGTGTGCTAATGATAAGCTGTCAAAAAATGCCTCCGGAATTACTTGTAGACTCATTTAATTTTTCCGTTTATTTAGGGCGGTTTCAATATTAGAATAAACTTTCTTAAATAAATTCTCACCTTCTTTTTGTATTTCAGATAAATCAGTCCAATCCAACATTCTTCTAAATTTCATTTTATTCTTTCCACATTTTTCTGCCAGAGAAATCAAAAGTTGAGATGCATTAATATTAGCAGTCATAAAAAGATTCTGCTTGTAGTAAACAGCATACTCTGCAAACATGTTTCCAACCCTGCTTTCATAAGCAATGTCAAGTGACCCTTCTGGAGTATCAATCATTAACATTGCAGGATCGCTTTTACTAGAAAGAAAAATGGATAATGACATTCGCAAAGCAATATCTAAAAAAAATCTTTGACTCTCAGACAGTTGAAATGATTCGGTACGCGCAAGATTCTGTAGTTCTAATACAAGCTTTATTGTTTTATCGGTCCTTTTTGGTTGAATATTTAAATCTAATCCTATAAAACTTTTAGCAAGTTTTTTAAATGTAGGAACAAAAATTGTCTCTGCTTCTTTGTATGAATATTCGGTCTTTTTTAAGAGCTTGTCATATTCTGGTTTTAACTTGTCTCTTTTTGAGTATTCTTCTTTTGCTTCCCTGTCAGCCAATTCAAATTGATTTTTGTATTGATCAATAAGTGTATCTACACTCTTATTGCCTGTCCCTTTGAAAGATATGTCTGGATTTTCTTCTATTAATTCTTCTAGCTTTTTTCTTGTCTTATTCCATTCAATTTCTGATTTATCAAGCTCTATTTTTTTCCCTTCAACTTCAAGAATTAAATCATCTAACTCTGCGTTTTTAGTTGAGATTTTCTCGTCATTTTTTTGGATTAATTTTAGAAGTTTATTTAATTCGGAGCTATTTGATTCATTGATTGAAGTATTGCACAATGGACACTTATCTCGGTGAATACTTTTTTCAATATTTTCAACTACCTGGGAACCTTCCGATCCGCACAAACAGCATTCCTTTTTTTTTATTGAGAGTTGAACATTAGTATTTTCCAAAAGTTTCGAACGTGGTTTAGAATATTTGGAAAATAATCTGGTATGCTCAATTCTTAGTTGCATCAAATCAGAGTTTAGGTAACTCTGTTTTTTTAAGATTGAATCACATTCAATCTCAATATTATTATGAATTTTTTCAAGCTTTTCTACTTCTTTATTTAACTTATTATATTCGTTTTCTAGTTTATCGATATCGGATATTTTTTTCCCCTTAGTCTTAACTCTGAGCTCCTCAATTTTCTTTTTTGATTGGGTTGCCTGCCATCTTAGATTTCGACCTTTAGATTCGTGTTTTTCCATTCTTCTAGTCAATTCCAGAATCTTATCAGCATCATTAGGATCAGAATTAAACGCAATCGCCAAAGCTTGAGAGGAAGCTCTATCATCCCAAAAAATCATCCTTCTATTTTCATCAAATGTTAATACATAAAGTTGATAAAAAATAAAATAATCAAAATTAACAAAGCCAATTTCTTTTGCTAATGATTCTTGAAATTGAACGTTGAGTTGTCTTGGGCTTTCGCTCTTACTCTTGAAATGCGAAATTTTTTTGTTTCCATTATTACTAAAAATCTCCAGAAGTCGTAGTTCATCTCGCTCGAAAAAGCTCCTAATTATTCTAAAATATTTTTCATTTATTTTAAAAAGTATTTCTATTTCAGCTCGCTCTTCATCTTTTTTCACAATTCTTCCAATAAAATATCTTTCAGTGTACCGTTTATTTGCGGTAACAATCTCACTAGGAGAATATACTTCTTTATTAGGCTCAAGAACAATTCCCGTTAAGCCATAATTTACAGAATTTAAAAAAGTAGTTTTCCCTAAACCATTTGCGCCCGCTAAACAATAAACACCTTCATTAATATCTTCATTTACTTCGTAAACCTTTCCATTTTTTTTATATAAAGAAAAATTTCTAAGAATTATTTTATTCAATGTAATAAAATTGTATTTGCCCTGCATACTGTAATAGACGATTATATAATGGTTAAAAATAGTGAAAGTTACCATTGAAAAATGCAAGTCGAAAGCCAAATCAATTTTGGATTGCATTTTGAGTAAATGTTTCCATTTATTTGGCAAAATTCTACATTTCCATAAACGAACCGTCAATTCCTGTTTTCTGGTAGAATTAGTGGTCTTGTTTTGAAAATTTCAATCTCAAATTTTGCATATCATCGCTAATTTTTTTGTCTAAAATCTTCGCATAATGTTGAGTAGTTTTCAGGTTTTTATGTCCCAGCATTTTCGAGACGGTTTCAATTGGGACACCATTACTTAATGTAATTGTTGTCGCAAATGTGTGGCGAGCTATATGAAACGTTAGATTCTTGTTGATGCCGCATACATCCATGATTTCTTTGAGATAAGAATTCATCTTCTGATTAGTCAGTACCGGAAGGACTTTATTTTCACTGACACATTGCGGATGTGATTCATACTTTGAAATGATTTCCGTTGACATTGGAAGTAACGGTATTCTTGAAGCCGAGTCAGTTTTTTGCCGGGAAGTAAAAATCCATTGTCCCCCATCGATACCTGTGCTGATTTCAGTTCGCTTTAGCTTTTTCACATCAGCGTAAGCAAGACCAGTATAACAACAAAACAAAAAAATATCTCTTACCTGATCTAATCTCTCGATTTTAAAATCTTTTTCTGCGATAGTTTTTATTTCTTGTTCTGATAACGCAATTCTTTCTACTTCTTTTTTTGCCATGCTGAAACCGAGAAAAGGATCACGAACGAGCCATCCATTGTTTACGCATTTGTTCGTAATTTTTTTTAGGTTCCCGATATATTTCATAGTCGAATTATGATTGCATTTTCGAACACTCTTTAGCCAGAATTCATATTCAGTTATAAATTCAAAATTCAATTTTTTAATATCAATATCAGACTGTTTAAATTTCGATAGCAAAAATGATTTTGTGTGTTTAAGTGTGGTTTCATATCTTGTTAATGTTGCAGGCGCATAGTCCTTTCTGACTAACGCCTTGACTTGATCATTATGCTGACGAAAAATATCGAGAAGGAGTTTGGATTTTTCTTTAATGCCTTTCCATTTTTCTCTGAAAGTTTTTGCGGAAATTGATTTTTCTTCAAGAATTAATTCTTTCTGATATTGAAATGCCCGGTGCTTTAATGTCTCTAAATAAGAATTAATATTCTTCGCTTCTTCTGAATTCCCTTTTACTTTTCCAGCTTCTTTAGACCAGCTTGATGCTTCGACAATTCGACGCGTGCTTATTACATACCGATCACTGTTAGCTGTTACCCTCATATAGATGGTAATTAATTTTTCATTTTTCGCAATATTTTTTTTGCCGTGAAAAAGAACACTAAAATTTGTTTCCATTTGAATACCCGATTTAATTATTAAAAATAGTTTTTAGAACCTCTTAAGACAAGATGTCCATTTGCTGTACCCCTTGCCAGTAAAGGGTTTCGTAATAATTCGGGTATTCAAGTTTGCGTTTCGGATGAATACCCGAATTAATACCCGGGTATACATGTTTTTTTAGCATTTTTTAGGATGGGCTAAAAATGAAAAAGCCCGTAAACACTGCATTTTACGGGCTTTTGATAATTTTTGATAGACGTTCCAGCGGAGAGGGAGGGATTCGAACCCTCGGTACAAGTTTAAGCTCGTACAACGGTTTAGCAAACCGGCCCTTTCGGCCACTCAGGCACCTCTCCGTTTTTAAAGGAGACAAAAATAAAATTAATAATTGATAAATAATAATTGATGATTGAAAAGAATTTTTTACAAGAAGTTTCACGCAAAGGAGCAAAGATGTAAAGAGTTTCTTTGCATCTTATTTTCTTTGCGCCTTTGCGTGAAACTCAACAACTCTTAAATTAAAACCAGTTTCATTTAATAAACCTGAAGTTCAGTTTAAAACTACTGCACAAGAGTGCGACGCAAGGATGTTTAATAGAATTACTATCGCCGGTAACAAAATAAAAAAACTCATTCAATAGTGAATGAGTTCCTGTATTGATGGTATCGAAAAATTTTACATTGCTTCTAACTGCACTTTTTGTTGCAACTCAGTTACGTTTTCGCGGAACAAGCTATCGGTGTCCATTAAATCTTTTACAGTTTGGCAGGAGTGAATTACGGTAGTGTGATCTCTGCCCCCAAAATGTTCACCGATTGTTTTTAAAGAATTTTTTGTGAATGCTTTTGCAAGAAACATTGTTATCTGCCGTGCTTGTACAATTTCGCGTTTGCGTGTTTTTTGTAAGAGTTTGTCGTAAGGCACATCAAAAAACTCACACACCATTTTCTGTATGGTTTCGATGGTAATTTCTTTACTGTTTGTTTTTACAAAATTGCGTAACACTTTCTTTGCCAATTCAAGGTCTATTTCTCTTTTGTTGAGCGAAGATTGTGCCAAAAGGGATATTAATGCGCCTTCTAACTCGCGCACATTACTACTTATATTGTATGCTAAATATTTAACAACTTCTTTGGGCATATCCAATCCGTCGTTTTTCATTTTTCTTTCCAAAATTTCTATGCGCGTTTCATAGTCCGGCACCTGCAAGTCTGCACTTAATCCCCAACGAAAACGGCTCAACAATCTTTCCTGCAATCCTTCCAGATCTTTTGGTGATTTATCTGACGTTAATATTAATTGCTTTCCTGACTGATGCAAGTGATTGAATATTGCAAAGAATGCATCCTGTGATTTTTCTGCGCGATTAAAAAATTGTACATCATCAAGAATTAATACATCAACCAACTGATAGAAATGAATGAAATCATTGATCGCATTATTTCTGCTATGATCTATAAATTGATTAATAAATTTTTCCGAGCTCACATACAACACCACTTTATTATGATGCGTACGTTTTACTTCGTTGCCGATTGCTTGCGCAAGATGTGTTTTGCCAAGACCAACGCCCGCGTATATAACCAATGGATTAAAAGAATTGCCGCCTGGTTTTTCTGCAACTGTTTTTCCTGCACGACGTGCGACGCGATTGCAATCGCCTTCAATAAAAGAATCGAAAGTGTACACAGGATTTAACTGCGCATCAATATGCATCTTTTTTAAACCGGGAATTACAAATGGATTTTTAACCGGGTTATTAATAATGAGTGGAAAATCCATTTCATTATTTACAAAAGTTTTATAACCTTGTCCCGGAACATCCATAGTTAATGGTTTGTTTTGATTATTTCCACTGTCAACCATAATACGATATTCCAATCGCGCATCTTTTCCTAAAAGTCTGCGTAAAGTTTTTGCTAATAAAGAAACATAATGCTCTTCGAGATACTCGTAAAAAAATTGGCTGGGAACCTGGATCACTAAAATATTATTTTTTAATTCAACAGGTTTAATTGGTTCAAACCAGGTTTGATAATGTTGCCATTCTACAATGTCTTTGATTATTTCAAGGCAATTATTCCAGACTTTTTCAAACGTTTTTGCCATTATTCAATAAGCAGTTTTATAGATCAAATTTTTCAATGATTTTTTTCCAGACATCTTCAAAGTAAACGTGATTAATTTCATGCAGGGCAACGAATATCAAAATTTTTTGTTGAAAAAAAAATTTTTTATTGACTTGTTTTTTTACTTGTTAAAGAAGATTAGAAGAAATAAAATTTCTCCTTAAATTTTTTGATGAATTTTATTATTTATCTTGTTCATCTACCGCACGTAAGATGAAATAAAAAAATCATCAGCAGGGAAAAAAAATTTTCGGGGTTTCTACCCGAAATTATTTTGGTTTGTTTGGTAAGTTGAAATTTTGTTCTTAATAAGAAAGAAGGCGGATTTTTGAATGTTGCTTTTTCAGTAAAAACAATTTCGATATTCTTTGAAGATACAATAATTTTTTTGGTGTTTTAAACTTTTAAAAAGAAAATTATTTTATAATTTAATCAGTCCGTTTTTAGGTTAAATACCTGACACGATGCAAAAAATACTTCAGTTAAAAATACTTCCTTCCGAAGCAGAAAATGTTTCCATCATTAAGCAATACGCGGCAAATGCAGGCGCACAGCGTGTTTCAGAGATAACGGGGTTTAATGTCATTAAACGCTCCATTGATTCCCGCGCAAAACAAACATGGGTTATATTGACTCTGCAGCTTTTTATCAATGAACCTTTTGAAGAAAGAAAATTATTGACTGCTGATTTTCGGGATGTATCCAACGTTAAGAAAACTGTCATTATTATTGGTGCTGGACCTGCAGGTTTATTCGCTGGTCTAAAATTAATTGAGCTTGGTATTAAACCAATCATTTTGGAAAGAGGAAAAGATGTTCGCGCGCGAAGAAGAGATCTGGCAATATTAAATAAGGAAGGAATTATTAATGAAGAAAGTAATTATTGTTTTGGAGAAGGCGGCGCTGGAACTTACAGCGATGGTAAATTATATACGCGAAGTTCCAAGAGGGGAAACGTTGATCGCATTTTAAATTTGTTTGTACAATTTGGCGCTGAGAAAAATATTTTATTTGATGCGCATCCGCATATCGGTACAAACAAATTACCGCATATTATTACTGCAATGCGGCAACAAATAATTGATTGTGGCGGAATATTTTTATTTGAAAAAAAAGTTGTTGATCTTATTGTTGAGAATGATAAAATTCAAACAGTTAAAACAGCAGATCGAGATTCATTTACAGCAGATGCTATAATATTAGCTACCGGTCATTCTGCGAGAGATATTTTTTATTTGCTCAACGATAAGAAAATATTGATTGAAGCAAAACCTTTTGCACTGGGTGTTCGCATTGAACATCCTCAAAAATTAATTGACAGCATTCAATATCATTGTGCAACCCGCAACGAATATTTGCCTCCTGCCTCTTACGGTTTGGTGGAACAAATAAATAACAGAGGCGTGTTTTCTTTTTGCATGTGCCCTGGTGGAATTATTGCACCGGCTTCTACAAATAATAATGAACTGGTAGTAAATGGATGGTCTCCATCAAAAAGAAATAATCCATTTGCTAATTCAGGAATGGTAGTTAGTGTTGATGAAAAAGATGCTTTGAAATATTTTGAAAAATACGAAGTAAGAAGTAAAAAATATGAAAATGCATTATTGCTTATGCATTTCCAGGAAGTAATTGAACAAAAAGCTTTTAATGCAGGTGGCGGAAAATTTGTTGCACCTGCTCAGCGCATGACTGATTTTGTCGCTAATAAGATTTCTTCATCATTGCCTGGTTGTTCTTATTTGCCGGGAATAAGATCTTCTTTTTTGAAAGAAGTATTACCAGATCTTATTCACGAATGTTTGCAAAAAGCATTTGTCGCATTTGGAAAAAAGATGCGAGGTTATTTTACTGATGAAGCAGTTGTCGTAGCAACGGAATCGCGAACTTCCTCACCTGTTCGTATTCCGAGAGATAATCACTTACTGCATCATCCGCAAATAAGAAATCTTTATCCATGCGG
>DATHPY010000294.1:0-6901 GCA_035483315.1 Puia sp.
AGCTTTTATTCCATGGACGTTCCAGGATGTTGATACCATGCTCACTAAAATACGCGGAGTTCACAATCTTACTACACCTGAAGAATATATTCGCATGATAGCCACTTGCCGGATAATACTTCCTAATATAAAAAACATACAGGCTTCCTGGTTAACAGTAGGCAAACAAACGGCGCAACTTTGTCTTCATGCCGGAGCAAATGATTTTGGCAGTATTATGCTCGAAGAAAATGTGGTGAGCGCAGCCGGCGCTCCGCATCGTTTTACTGCAAAAGGCATACAGCAAGCAATTCGTGAAGCAGGTTTTGAACCGCAACTGCGCAACCAGCAATATGAGTGGAGAAAAATACCTGAAGCAATGGAAGAACAGACCATCAACTACTAATTAAGGTTCATTATTCCACATAATTTGCTGAAAAAGTCTGCTTTACCTGTAATTAAAATGTTTGTTTTTCGTTAGTATAAAAGCAAACCCCATTTGTACCAATGAAAAGCCCGTTCCGTAAACTCATCCGTGTTTCCATTATCCTGGTTTCCGTGGTGTTATTATTTAATTTTTTTGGCTATTATCTCGGCCATTCAAAATCCACACAAAACAAAGAACTCAGCGAAGTAAAAAGCATTTCCGACCGCCAGCAAGTTGTTAGTCAATCCATCGCTAAATATTCTTTTTTATTATTAAACAATACATTAAACACAGAGCAAGCCGCAGTTTATAAGGACACCCTCAAACAGCAAATTGCTATTTTTAAAGATCAGCAGGAGCAATTAAAAAACCAGGTAGAAGCCGCTCAATTACCCATTCCGCAACCAATGCTCCAGATACGATTACTATTTTCCGCTTCTGAACCTTTTTACGAACATTTTGCAATTGTAGCACGCGAAATAGTTCAGGCAGATTCTGTATATATCAACATCAACAAAAAAACTTACCTCAACGGAATACTGTACAACGAGCAAAAATTTTTGCCGTTGATGAACGATATATCAAAACAATATGAAGTGATCGCCGCTGAAAAAAATAAAGAAGCTTTCAATATAGAAATAGGCAAATTCATTTCTCTCATCATAGCAATTGTCTGTTTGATTATACTGGTGCTTGAGCCAGCTTTTAAAAAAGGAGAAAAAGGTCATATCGAATTGCAGAAAGCAAAAAATGAATTGCTTCTTGAAAAAAAATATCTCACTTCAATTCTTCATTCACAAACCAACTACGTAGTTCGGGTAAACCGGGTGGGACATTTTACGTATGCTAATCCATCTTTTAAAAAAACATTTCAGCATAATGATGAAGAATTAAAAAATAAGTTTTTTTACGAAACTATTTTCCCAAAAGATATGGTCCGGTGCCAGCAAGTTGCAGATGATTGCTGGAAAAATCCCGGAAGAGTTGCCAAATTACTTATAAAAAAACCTATTGGTACTTCACGGGAATTTTTATGGACTGAATGGGAATTTCTTGCGCTTACTGATGATCTTGGTGAAGTGAGAGAAATTCAGGCAATAGGACTTGATGTAACGGATAAAGTGGTGGCACAGGATGTAAAAGAAGAAGCGATACAAACTTTATCGTACGCAATGACCTATGCAAAAATGGGCTCCTGGAAATTAGATTTTGCAACAGAAGAAATTAAATTAAGTAAAGAGTTTAAAGCGCTGCTGGCAATAGAAGATAATAACAATACATTTTTGCTGGAAGATTTTTTGAATAAATTCATCGTGCCGGAAAATCTGTCGCAAATAAAAAAGGAATTTAAAGATGCGCTTGCAAATAAAGATGTAAAAGATTATGAGTTTTCTTTTACATGCCGTGTTATTACCGATCATGGATGGATGCGGTACATTTTAATAAAGGGTAAAACGATGAATCCGCAAACCACTTTTGGTATTGCGCAGGATATCACCCAGCAAAAAGAATCGGAAAATGCATTACTTAACAGCGAACAAAAATTCCGGTTGCTTGCAGAAAATTCCGGGGACATTATCAGCGTGCATGCAGCCGACGGAACGATATGGTATATTTCTCCGTCGGTAACAACGGTATTGGGTTATGATGTGGATGATGTGATTGGAAGATCAATTTTGCAGTTTGTACATCCGGCAGATCGTTACAAATTTTTTCCTGCAGAAAATGAAATGGATTTTTCAAGCGATGAAAGCATATTTATCCGTTACAGGATGTTCACAAAACAAGGAGCTTATATTTGGCTCGAAACAATCGTTAAACCAATAGTTGATAACAACAAGGTTATTAAACTTATTTGCACATCGCGCAACATCACCGAACAAAAAAATATTCACGAAAAACTCAAGAAAAAGGATCAGCTTTTACATGCAGTTTCCGAAGCAACGCATTCGCTTCTTATCAATAATAATTTAAACAAGGCCATAAAAGATTCAGTGGAAATTTTAGGAAACAAAGCAATGGTAAGCCGCATTTATCTTTACCGCTATCATTTTAATGAAGAAATGCAAATGCGTGTTGCCAGTGAAGTGTACGAATGGAATGATGATGCAGATGAATACAATCCAGCTCCTCATAAACAAAATATTCCTCTTCAAAATATTCAAAAAGTAATTGACACGCTGCAAAAAAATCAACCGTATGTTAGTTATACAAAAACAGAAACTGATCCGAATTTGCTAAACATTTTTGAAGAAAATCATGTTCTCGCAAATTTATCCATGCCGATTTTTGTAAGGGACACATTATGGGGTTCAGTCGGTTTTGCAGAACGTAAAGAAGAAAGAGAATGGATGGAATCTGAGTTTTCTATTTTAAGGTCTTATGCTTCATCGTTAGCCGGCGCAATTGAAAGAAAAGAAATAGAAACCGAATTAATAAAAGCAAAGGAAATGGCAGAATCGGCGAGCCATGCAAAAAGTGAATTCATGGCTAACATGAGTCACGAATTGCGTACGCCGATGAATGGCATTATTGGTTTTACAGATTTAGTGTTGACTACTGAGTTGCAAAAAACACAACGCGAATATTTACAGAATGTAAAAAAATCCGCTTACGGTTTGCTGGAGATAATTAACGACATTCTTGACTTTTCTAAAATTGAAGCAGGCAAATTAGACATTGACAATACGCTGTTCAAACTTGATGAACTGGTGGAAGAAACAATTGATATTCTTACCGTAAAAGCGTACGAAAAAAAGTTGGAAATGTTGTACAGGGTTGATCCGGCACTTCCTTCTCAATTTTTTGGAGATCCGGTTCGTATACGCCAGATCATTGTAAATCTTTTAGGTAATGCCATTAAATTTACACAACACGGAGAGATATTTGTATCGCTTGAAAAACAAGGTGATATTTATTATAAAGAAGATAAAAAGTTTTTAAATATTGCAATAAAAGTAAGAGACACAGGAATAGGAATTGCAGAAGAAAAATTGCAAAAAATATTCGAAAGTTTTACGCAGGCAGATAATTCCACTACAAGAAAATATGGTGGAACGGGGCTTGGACTTACTATTTCAAAAAGTCTTGCTGAATTAATGAACGGCCAGTTGATCGTTGAAAGCGCTCCGGGAAACGGAAGTATTTTCACATTAAAAATAGCGCTCGAAATTGCAAATGAGCAGACAGAAATCTTGTTTCCTGCAAAACCATTATTGAAAAAAGTTTTAATAATAGATGATAATAACAGCAACCGCCAGCTTGTAGAAGAAATGTTCAGTCATTTTCAAATTGCGTGCGAAACCGCTACAGGCGGAATGGACGCTTTGCAAAAAATTTCGTCCGCGAGTGAAAATAATCAACCATTCGATCTTGTTATTACAGATCATCACATGCCGGGAATGGATGGAATTGAACTTGCAAAAAATATTAAAGACAACAATCACGTCTATAATCATCCATTTATATTAATGCTTTCTTCGCTGGAAAAAAATATGTATCATAATGAAGCGGATAAAGCAGGAATAAAAAAGTTTTTATCGAAGCCCGTAAAACTACATGAGCTTCACTCAACATTACTATCATTGTTTGAAACACAAATGCAAAATGAAACATTGCATCCATCGCTTCCTGTGATAGAAAAAATTTCGCAGGCAGCGCCAATTATGGTTATTGACGATGACCCGATAAACATGCTGCTGATATCTGAAGTATTACGCAGAATGGGTTTTGAAGTAATTCAAATGAGCAGCGGAAAAGAAGCTCTTGAAGCGTTGCCTTATTATGAACCTGTGCTGATATTTATGGATGTGAATATGCCGGAAATGGATGGTTATACCACAACAAAACTAATGCGCAAATTACCTCAGCCGCATTGCAATATTCCAATTATTGCATTGACCGCAGACGCAATGAAAGGTGATAAAGAAAAATGTATTGAGGCAGGAATGAACAGCTATATTTCAAAACCATTTAAGCTGGAAGAAATTGAAGCCGTATTAAAAAGCTATATGCTGATGGTATAATTATTTTCTTAAAATTAATTGCTCGTCATTTCATTTCGTTCACCTTCCTTCACTTCATGATCATAAACACTGAGAGAAATTTTCCAGCCGGTTATTATATATTGAATGGAAAGATCAACTTTTAGATTTTTTATATCTCCGGCAGAAGGTAATAATTCAAATAATATTGTTGTAAATTTTTTTGATTCATCCGGGTCAACATAAGTACCGGTAATAATAAAAGGCTTACTTCCGCCTATTTTTACAATACTGTTTTTTATTTGTCCAAAAAGTTCTTTAAACTTATTTTTTACCTCGGTAAAATCTTCATTTTCAAAAACAACACAGCTCCAGCTATACGCATCATTTTTTGGAGAGTTATAACGGGTAACAATACACGAACTTGAACCCGGAATTTGTACTGTTGAATTGTACTCCGTTGATTGAGGATTTTCGATCAGCACTGTTCCTTTGATATTATTGAAGTGGTTGGGATAATCCTGGATCACTTTTTCGAGCGCCGCGTTTGTTTTGTTAGAAAAAACGCCTTGTGCAAATGAAATTGCAGTAATGGCAAGCAATGTTATGGTTAAAGAGGCGCCCTTCATAAAAGAATGGTATACCAATATTAAGGAAAATTAATATTAAGTACAAGCGCAAAAATACTTAGTCCTTAGCTTCTTATAACATACTATAAACTGCAAAAAAACGTTGTTTTAAAAATCCAATGCCGATGCAAAAGAACAATATGTACTTTGATACCAACAGAACAAAAATTTACAAGGACATTTATCGTCCGTCTTCTAACTTCTTCACTTTTTTCAGGAGTATACTGTCTGTGATTTTATCCGGGCATCCTGTTGCAGGCAATCCATCTTACTATCGCATAAAAAAATCCAAATGACAATTGTATTACAACAAATAAGCACTTACCTCTGAGACCACAATGTAGTGCTGGAGCCGCATCGAAAGGTGCGGTTTTTATTTTCTTACCAGGAAAAGAAACGTGAAAGTAATTTAAAAATCCCGCTGTCTTCCACCGCCGCCGCCATCTCCGCCACGGCGGAAATTATTGAACATGCCCGGCATTCTTCTTTGGTTGGAACCAGCAAAATTATTCAAGCTCCAGGTAAACGTCAGCATGGCATAGCGACCAAGTACATTCGTTTGATTAATGCTATATCCTAAAGAATTGGATTTGCTGATGTATGCGTTTTTGTTGAAAACATCGAAGACAGTCAATCTTATTTCTCCATTTTTTTTCTTGAATAGCTGTTTCGCAATACTCGGCGTTAACACCGGCGCACTAATATTGAAACCGGGAATATTTGTGTTGAAGATTGAATAATCAAATTCCGCGGCAGCCAACCATCCGTTATTCGTGTATGCAGTAAATTCAGATGAAAAAACCTGTTTAAAATAATTTTGATTTTGAGACGACTGAATGGAATTTGTTGCAATTGTATAAGATGGATTGTAACTAAAATTCATGTCAAAGTTTTTCTTGATGTTGGTTGTCCAGGAAATAGTTTCTGCCAATGTGGTGTTGCGAACAAAATCGTGTTGAAAATTGACCTGGTATCCTTTAACAGAATCTCTTACCCCAATTAAGTTTTGCAACTGTGTATAGTTAATGTTGGTAATAAAATTGAGGTTTGATTTTGGCTTTTTTAAAACTATTCCATAATTAAAAAATCCCGAAACACTATATGTGCCATTTAAGTTGATATAGGTGGTTGAGTCACCTCCTTTGTTTGTGCGTATACTGGAATTTTGAATATCATTTACTGTTGTACTGGCATTGATCGTTGCAAAAATTGTTCGTTGCGAAGCTGGGTCGAATGATGCGTAAAGCATGCGAAGGCTGTGTATGAATTGAGGTTTTAAGTTTGGGTTACCGGTTGTAAAGTTTATGCTGTCTGTTGTGGTAGTAAGCGGCTGAAGTTGCTGGGCTGAAGGCTGACCCGTTCTGCCCATGTAATATATACGAAGCCGCTGTGTATTCGAAAAACTATATTGAAATGTAACGGTTGGCGTAAAGTTTACATAATCGCGTGCAACAGTAATATTTTTAGTTGTGTTGATACTCGTATAATTGGTGAGTTGAATTCCCGAACCTATTGCCAAATTAAATTTGTTCGGGTCTTGAATACGATAAGTAAGCGTGAAATTATTGGAATTGGAATTGAATTTATATGAATTGCTGAACAAACTATCAAACGATGTATACCCTTTTGTTGAGTCCACAAAATCGTACGTGTTACCAATATTATTATTGTGAGTATAATTATAGCTGTAACGAAATTCTACGATTTGATTTTTTCCCACAGGTTCCGTATAAGAAAGCGTCGGGTTAAGAGTAAAGTTATGAGCCGAATCGTTGTAATATTGATTCAATGTATCAATCCTGTTCAGATTATAAAAATTATTGACTGAATACTGGTATCCATTACCGTTATTTTGATTTACGGATGCATTTACATTAAGTGAA
>DATHPY010000295.1:0-3294 GCA_035483315.1 Puia sp.
TGCGCCGCCCATTCCCTTTACCATTTTGCCCGGAATTTTCCAGTTGGCAATGTCGCCTGTTTCAGAAACTTCCATGGCGCCCAAAACAGTCAGATCAACTTTTCCGGCTCTTATCATTCCAAAACTTTCTGCGCTGTCAAAAAATGCAGCGCCGGGCAAAATAGTCACTGTTTCTTTTCCGGCATTGATTAAATCCGCGTCAACTTCTTCTTCTGAAGGGTATGGTCCCATTCCCAAAATTCCGTTCTCAGATTGCAGCACGATGGAAATATTTTTTGGAATATAATTCGCAACCAATGTAGGAATGCCAATTCCAAGATTGACATACATGCCATCTTTTAATTCCTGAGCGATTCGTTTTGCAATTCCAAATTTATCTAATGCCATCTGTTAATTTCTGATTTAAGATTTGGTGACTTTTTGATTTCTTTAATTCGGTTGTTGTTCACCGTTAGTTATTAATCTCAATTATCAATTTATTCTGACAGTTCGCCGTTCAATTCTTTTTTTATAATCATTTCCCCGGAATATTCTATGAACATAAATTCCCGGAACATGAATCTGGTCTGCATCCAATTCTCCGGGCTTTACTAATTGTTCAACTTCTGCAACAGTGATGTTTCCTGCTCTTGCCATGGAAGAAGAAAAATTCCGTGTGGTTTTACGAAAAACAAGATTTCCAAATTCATCACCTTTCCATGCTTTCACAAGCGCGAAATCCGCGTGCAGCGCATATTCCATCAGGTGCATTTTATTATTAAATTCTCTTACTTCTTTATTATTTGCTATTTCTGTTCCGTAACCTGCCGGCGTAAAAAATGCGGGAATGCCCATTCCTGCCATTTGAATTCTTGTCGCTAAGGTTCCTTGCGGAATCAAATCAACTTCAAGTTCACCATGTAACAATTGTCTTTCAAATTCTGCATTTTCACCAACGTATGAGCTTATCATTTTTTTTATTTGCCGTGTTTGCAGTAACAATCCCAAACCAAAATCATCAACGCCTGCATTATTCGAAATACAAGTAAGATTTTTAATTTCTTTTTTTATTAATGCAGTAATACAATTTTCAGGAATGCCGCATAATCCAAAACCACCAAGCATTATAGTTGCTCCGTCAGCTATATCATTGATGGCATCATCAGCATTTTTAAATACCTTATTCATTTATTTTTTTGAGAAGATAAAATTACAATTAAACAATCTTACCAAAAAGCTTTATTGCTTTACTGGTTTTGATATTGGCTTTAATAAAGGTTTTGGTTTAGGAGTAAATGTTGGTTGATGGCGCTCCCGGAGTATTTGTGCAGAAAGACTGTCGAAGACTAATTTATTTAAATCCTGGTGCGCAAAATAATATTTATAACTTTTATCGAATTCATCTTTTGTGATGTGATGAATCTGAAAAACCTGCTGGTACAATTTAATGGTTTCATCTTTTACATTAATTGTGCATGAATCTTTTACCAGGTAAATTTTGGCATATTGATCAGCTTGTATCATATCCCACATAATACTCCTCATCGTATCTTTCTGAATAATATCCCCGGGTGCATTATTTTTGCCGGTACAAGCCGCAAAAAATAAAAGACAAATTACACAACTGAATTTTTTCATTGCAAATACTGTTTATACAAACCTGCATTGCCAATGTCCATCCTGGATAGAAGATCCAGTGCGCGCGCTTTTTCATCCATCGAAGCCTTCTTAAATATATTTGCAATTTCATTTGCTTTTCCTACGAAAAAAAATTGAAGGATCATCGTATTCGGCGTTTCATTATTAACTGTGTTTAATTGATTCAATGCATTAAGAATTCCGTTTCGCGCGTCAATTTCTTTATCGTACATCTGGTCTAACCCTAAACGGTAATAATTATAAAATGCGTCATGTATGAGTGCATATTTGCTGTTAGTTAAATTTTCCATCAACCAATATCTTGTTCTCAACCCATCAAAAGGTCTCCATCCGGTAATTTCAGTTGCGTCCGGAGAATTGTTTACAATATTTTCCGCTTTTTGAAAATACTCATCGCCACCGCGTGAAGAAAATGAATCAAAATCAAGCCCGAGAATTGTATAAATATAATATGCAAACACCGCAGTTAAATTTGCAGCGACAGGTTCATTTCCCTGGACGCGCGACTCGCTAAAATCCAATGTTTGAAATTCAACATAACGGAAAGTCAGATTTTCGTCCATATAATTAATCAAAGGACTTTGATAAGAAGAATTATAAATTGGCCGCGAAGCCTGAACAGTAAGCGTAGCGCTGAATTCATTGTTATTAAGCGACTGTGTGATATTAAGAATAAAATTACAAGGTATGCGCTCGTTTGATTGAAAACTTTCATTAGCCCATTTTCTTCCGTTGACAAAATTGGATAGCGCAGTTTGAAGCGTTTTAAAAATTTTATGATCTATTGTTGTGGGAACACGACTTGCATTTATGGAAATGCTTGCCTGTAATTCCTGCGCTTTAATTTCCGAAAGCGTTAACATCAAAAAAAAGAAAGAAAAAAATATCTTATTTCGCATACAATAAGTTTACAAGTCTATCAACGATATCTTTAGCAACTTGTTGTTTTGGTTTTCTTTCATAATTGAACTCAACTCCGCTTTTTTCCAAAATGGTTATTTTATTTGTATCGAAACTAAATCCGGCTCCTTCGTCATTTAATGAATTTAATACGATCATGTCAGCATTTTTAGCTTCTAATTTGCCGATAGCATATTCTTTCTCGTTATTATTTTCCAAAGCAAATCCCACTACAACCTGTCCTTTCTTTTTTTGCTGACCTAATGTTTTTAAAATGTCTTTTGTTTTTTTCAACTCAAGCGTAAGTGTATCGCCCGCTTTTTTTATTTTTTCTTTTGAAATTATTGCCGGTGTGTAATCTGCGACAGCCGCTGACATTATTGCCGCATTTACATTAGCAAATAATTTAACGCACTCATCATACATTTGCGATGCAGATTCAACATGATGAACAATAATATTTGCGCTGCTAATTTTTAAAGAAGAAGGTCCTAATACAAGATCAACTTTTGCGCCTCGATCGGCCAATTCTTCGGCAATGGCAATTCCCATTTTTCCAGACGAACGATTACCAATAAAACGAACGGGATCCAAAGATTCATAAGTCGGACCAGCTGTAACTAAAATTTTTTTACCTTCGAGGTCTTTATTTAAAAAAAAAATATTCTCCGTAAATTGAACTATTGTTTCAGGCTCCGCCATTCTTCCTTCTCCATATAAACCACTTGCCAATTCACCGGTTTCAACCGGAATAAT
>DATHPY010000296.1:0-5682 GCA_035483315.1 Puia sp.
TTCCGCCATTTGTTCTTCCATCATCATCGTTGCGTTGCACTCTTGTACTCTAACTATTCTATTCAACTTTCGGTTTACAAATTCCGGCTTCAAAAAATTATCAATTATCCATTCTTGTTCTCAGTTATCAATCTTTCTAAACTTCTCCAACCCTTTCCACAACGAGTTTTCCGGTTTATCTTTTTTACTTTCTAATTTCTTCAGCATATTCAGCACTTCCTTATTGCAATATTTTCCGCCGATATCTTCTTCCTTACACATGCGTTGCAATGGAATGCTCAGGTTTATGAATTCATAGATCCAATCGGAAATATGCAAATGACTTTCACCGCGGGAAATATAATAAACATCAGGATCTTCTTCCTGCCTGTTCATGAGTTCTGGTTCTTCAACCAACTTTACAAGGATATTAAATTCATCCCACAAATCAATCGGCAAAGAATTTCCACAACGGTCACAGATCACTTCCATCTTTCCCGCCACTACAAATTTCAGCAACATGAAACCATTCTTTTTATCCAACGATAATTTAATGTTCACGTCGCAGTTTTTAAAATCCTGCTGTTGGTATGCGTCAAAGAACTTGTCGGTTACACGATATTCAAACTCATGAATTCCCGGTGTTAACCCAACAAACGGTATTTCAAATTCCCTTCTGTTGCTCATGAGTACTTTTTAAGGTGGGCAAAGGTAGGAAAAAACCATTAAAATTTACGATTTTAGATGTACGATGAACGATTTTGTTGAGTGAGCTTCTATAATTTTAAATATCGCAACTCACATATCTTACATCTAACATCTTATATCTCACATTATACCGGTCTTATCCAGATATTTCTATAACTAATTGGCTCACTTTTATCTCCATGAGCCTGAAGTTTGATAGGGCTGGCTCCGTGCGCTTTATAAAATGGCTTGCCGATGTATAAAGTCTGGCCCGTTAGCTCATAATGATTTTGAACCAACACACCATTGTGGAAAACAGTTACAGCAGCAGGCGATTTTAATGAACCATCATCGTTAAACCGGGGTGCTGTCCAAACCACATCATAACTCTGCCACTCGCCGGGTTTTTTGCAGGCATTAGCAAGTGGAATGGATTGTTTATAAATACTTGCAGTTTGTCCATTTGTATAAGTTGAATTATTGTAACAATCCAAAACCTGCAATTCATATCCGGCATCGCCACCGCCGGTTGATGCAAGAAAAACTCCACTGTTTCCACGCGCCTGACCTGAGCCTGTAATATTTTCCGGAATGCGCCATTCAATATGTAATTGGTAATCGAGGAAAGATTGCTTGGTTCTGATATTACCCGCAGTTTTACTGACAGTTATTATGCCATCAGCAACATTCCAGTTTGCAGGTTTTGTGGAATCGTTTGCTGATTCCCATTGATCAAGATTTTTTCCATCAAACAAAACAATTGCATCTGAAGGAGCGTCGCTGTTCATTTTTCCCGGAGTTACAACCGGCGGGACAGGACTGTATACTTCGGTTAATTTTGGATCGCCTTGTTGTGCATTCACTAATTCACTGCTCATAACGGTAATGCATAATGTAAGAAAAAAAAATTTCGGGTTGCAAACAATCTTTAACATGGTTGAAAAAATTAAGGATGATAAAATGGAACATCAAGTTAAGACAAAAAAAGAAAAATGCTTTAAACGAATTTATTAATGATCGAAAACGCGCTGATTATTTTTTTATATTTTTCAACACGATAAATGGCGGGTTTTGTTTCCAGTCAATCTTTGATTTCATCATTGTTGGCCCAACAGAAAAATTCCCTAAAATAATATCGGGCTTGCCATCGCCATCAAAATCGCCAACATCCATGGTGAGCCAGCGGCCCAGTTCTCCTTCCGGTAATGTATGTGGTTCAAACTGAAAATTGCCTTTATTTTCCAAATAAACAAATCCTTCTTCCGGCTGGTTTTTATAATCGGCAAAAAAAGAAATGGCGGCAATATCAATATTCCCGTCGCCGTCAAAATCGCGGGCAATTGCTTTGTAACAGCCATCAATATGATAAAAATATTTTTGAGTGAAATTATTTTTACCATCATTCAAAAAGGCATACACGCCGTGATAAGGTTTCAAAATTCTTGAGTAATCCGCATTGTCGCCGCAGGTATAAATAATATCTGGGAAGCCGTCATTATTCAGATCAACAAGCTCAAATGATGACGAACCATAAACAGGCGGAAAACGCAAAACTTCCTTCTGTTCAAAATTTCCATTTCCTTTATTGGTAAAAAGAAAAATTCCTTCTTCACCCTGCGCAAAAAGCGCCCAAATATCAGGCAAACCATCATGATTATAATCGTCAACATAAGTTTTTATAGCACCAGGAAAAGCGCGCAGCACATGACGTTCAAATTTATCATTGCCCAAATTTTCCATCCATGATAATGCGCCGGTAAGATTTCCGAATTCACAAACGATATAATCTTGTTTGCCATTTTTATTAAGATCAGCTTCGGCAATTTGTACCGGCCTTGCCAATTTATCAAACAAAGGCGTTGCCGACATTTTCATTTTTTGTTTCTGTCCGAAATTGATAATATCTGCGGTTCCTAATTTTTCATCGTTAGGATTTATGTTGCCGATATTGCATATAATCCATTCGTTCTTTTTAAAATTTATATCAACAACCGGTCCGCTTACTGTGGTTGAATCGGATAACAGCAATTGTTTGTTATAGCGGAATATTTTTTTTGAAATGGCGTCGCAAAAAATAATGGAATGATCAGACGAATCTATTTTCACAAAACATACAGCAGGAACAGTGTATTGGGAGCCGGGTTTTAATACGGAAAAAAACTTCAGATCATTTTTAATGGAATCTTTTCTTTCTATAGTCAATGAATCGGGAGCAGTAGCTGTATAATAATCAATAATAGATTGCCATTGGGAAAAAGATATTATCTGTTGAGATGGATAATAACTTTTGTTTACGTTCGGATCATTTCTTTTTGAAGGATAAGTTTTTGTGCCATAAGCAAATATTCCTAAATGCGGTCCCATTGCAGGAAGCACTCCATCAACCCAACTTTTTTTATCAAGCAAAGAAGGATCGGGAAGCATGTGGCAGGATTGACAATAAGTTGCAGCCAATATTTTTCCCTGTTGTACGCTAGACTCATCAGCTGTGGTTGACTGTTGATTATTATTGCATGAAAAAAAAATAGTGATGAATAGGAACGAAAAGAAAGAAACGAATATAATTTTATTTCGGATGAACATAACCGTTACATTGTCTTCTTAAATGGAATTTTCAAATGAAGAACAAAAGTAACAGATAAGTCTTAATACAAATTGTATTTTATTAATAATTCACCGATAAAATGCCGGTTAATAAGTAAGATGTGATCTCTCATACATCGGCGATGGCTTTTTTGTATAACGCCACAATCCATAACAGGTAAGCAAAGAAGATAAAAACAAACTGATATAATAAATCAGGAACACTTCATTTTTTTCAGTTTTTGTACTGGCAAAACCGAGGTAGCTGAAAAAATAAATTATTATAAAAACTCCGTAAGAAAAAAGTATAGATGAATTAATAAATACAAGTGCATTTTCGCAGGAGCTGTGATCAAGTTTACTGAGATAAGCCGTAATATTTGTAATGCATAATGTGAGTGCAATAAAAGTATCGAAGCCTATAATTATGGTGCTTGATTTAAGATTATAACCCGTAATAATGATCGTTGCAATTTCAAACAAAATAAAAGAGATAATGGTGTATAGTATCATTTTTCTTTTGCTGTTGTTTGCAGAAAAAAAGAAAAAAAGAAGGATCAATGGCCCGTCAAGAAGGTTGTAAATAAGCGTAATTTGATTTTGCCAGGCGCTGTTTTGCAGAAAAGAAACCCAGCTGTGCAGGTTAATTAAACCACTGAAAAGCCAGTAAATTGCAATCGCAATTAAGGATTTTTCGTATCGCAGGTTTTTCCAAACGATCATCAGAACTGGCAAATAGCACGATGCTATCGCAATATTGGATATTAAGGATTGCATGATTGGTTAGTGGTCTCTTTCGTTGATAAGGTTACATATATAAGCGCATAAACGTCATCTTTTATTATTGGTAAAACTACTCGGTTTTATTCCTTATTTACTAAACCGGCAATCACGAAGTTTTTCAAATTAGATGTAATTTGCTAAAAAATTTTTCATTGATATCTCAGCAAACCATACAGCAAATTTTAAGTAAGATTGATATTATTAATATCGTTGGCGAATTTGTAAAACTAAAAAAACGCGGCGCCAATTATCTCGGTCTGTGCCCGTTTCACAATGAAAAAACTCCTTCTTTTACCGTATCTCCTTCAAAAGAAATTTATAAATGTTTTGGTTGCGGCAGAAGCGGCAATACCATCAGCTTTATAATGGAGCATGAAAAATATTCCTATGTAGAAGCCCTGAGGTGGTTGGCCAACAAATACAATATTGAAATTGAAGAAACAGAAACGAGTCCTGAGTTTAAGCAACAGCAGCAGGTTGCCGAAAGCCTTTTCATCATAAATAATTTTGCACAGCAATATTTCAGCAATGTTTTGTTCAATGAAGAAGAAGGACAAGATATTGCGATGATGTATTTGAAAGAAAGAAATTTTCGCGAAGAAATAATAAAAAAATTTCAGCTTGGATATTGTTTGGAAAGGAGAGACGCTTTTGCAACAGCTGCATTGGCGGCTCAATATAATGCAGAGTATTTACAAAAAAGCGGGTTGGTTGTGATGCGAGATGAGAAGTTGCTGGATAATTATCGGGGAAGAATTATTTTTCCGGTGCATAATCAGACAGGAAAAATAATGGGTTTTGGCGCGCGCATTATAAAAAATAATGATCGCGCTCCGAAATACATCAACACTCCGGAAAATGAAATTTATGTAAAGAGCAGAATTTTATACGGATTATATTTTGCGCGAAAAGCAATTGACGCCAACGATGAATGTTTATTGGTTGAAGGTTATACCGATGTGATTTCTCTTCACCAGGCAGGTGTAGAAAATGTTGTTGCGAGTGGCGGAACTTCGCTTACGCAGGATCAGTTAAGGTTGGTAAAAAAATATACCAATAATCTCACCATTATTTATGACGGCGATTCTGCAGGAGTAAAAGCTGCGTTGCGTGGTTTGGATATGGCTGTTGAGGAAGGATTGAATGTGAAGTTGGTTTTAATTCCTGATAAGGAAGATCCGGATAGTTATGTTCAGAAAATTGGCGCAACCGGATTCAAAGATTTTATTGTAGAGAATAAAAAAGATTTTATTCTTTTCCAACTGGAGGTTTCTGTAAAAGATGCGGGGAATGATTCAACAAAAAAAGCCGCTGTCGTAAACCAGGTCGCGGAAACCATTTCTAAAATAAATAAGATTGAAGATTTTACCAGGCAACAGGATTATATCCGTCAGTGTGCTGAATTATTGAAGATAGATGAACAGGGTTTGCATGTTTTGGTAAATAAGTTTATTCGTGATAAGGTTCAACGTGATGAATCCAAAAAACCAGCTAAGGAAACTAAAAGCGAGGACATAGTTTTAAATACAGGAACTGATTTCAGCGACGAAACTTTCAGCGTTTTATTCCAGGAAGAATTGCAGGAGCGTGCGCTAGTAAGAATTTTGCTTATTTACGGTGCCAAAAAATTTGACGAAAAAAAATCTGTCG